>CAMOGC010000111.1 GCA_946613955.1 uncultured Clostridia bacterium | reverse complement strand
GCGCGGACACCGCCGGGCTCTGCTCCCTGATCGGCTCCCTGGCCTCCGTGATCAATTACAGGATCTATGTGCGGGAGTATCCCGGCAGGGGCGGAGAGTTCATCAAGGTCTTCACCCTGGTGAGCTGGGCCTTCTTCCTGATCGTGGTGATCCCGGGCTTCCTCCTGAGCCGCTGGAAGTTCTTCTGACGAATTCCAGCAGGTTCCATGACGATGGACGAAGGCTTGTCCAGATCGATGGGTTTACATAGTTGCAGCGAAAGGCAAGGAGATGTTTTGAACAATGAACATTAGAACCCTTGTGGAGCTTTATGATGATGAGTGCCCTCTGGAAAACGTGCTCGGAGCGGAGGTTTTTCGGCCGGAGCAGGTCGTCTATATCTGTCCGGCGGACACCCCGGAGGAGGTGGCCGGGCAGATGCGGGATTATTTTGCCCACCGGGATCTGCAGGTTCGGGTGAGGCTGGTCCGCGTGAATCCGTATCGGGTCCGGGATGTGCTCGGGGTCTTCCGCGGCCTTTTGAAGGACAACCGGGATGTGATGGTGGATATCACGGGCGGAACGGATGACGTGCTGTTCGCGGCGGGGATCGCCTGCTCCGAATACAAGACCCCGGTGGTCACCTACAGCAAGAGGAAAAATCGTTTCTTCTCCGTTCAGAACGCGGAGGAATATGACGATCTCCTGTGCGACCGCGTTTTCACTGTGGACGACTGCTTCCGCATGGCCGGCGGAACCGTTCGCATGGGCCGGGTGGATAACAAGGTGCTGAGCAAATACATGGATCTCTTCGATCCCTTCTTTTCCCTGTATATGAGGTACCGTTCCCATTGGGACCGCACCGTTTCCTATATCCAGCGGCTTTCGGCAGCGGACGCCGAGGGTCGCTATTCCCTGGACGCGGAAGGCCCCTGGGAGGTCAAGGGCGAGCGGGGAAGCCGCCTGATCGCGCCCGCGGAAGCCCTCCGGGATATGGAGACCATCGGCATGATCCAGCATCTGAAAATGGATCCGCAAAGCGGGGTTTCCTTCCGCTTCCGGGACGCGCAGATCCGGACCTGGCTGCGGGACGTGGGCAGTGTCCTGGAGCTGTATACCTACAAGGCCTGCTTTGATTCCGGCCTCTTCGACGATGTGCGGACCAGCACCGTCGTGGACTGGCAGCGCGAAAATCCCTCCCGGGGCGCCGTGTCGAACGAGCTGGACGTGATGTGCACCCGGCGCATCACCCCGGTCTTTATCAGCTGCAAAACCTGCATGATCCATACGGAAGCCCTCAACGAGCTGGCGGTGCTGCGGGATCGTTTCGGCGGAAAGCTCGCCCGGGCCGCCATTGTTTCCACGGCTAACGCGCTCCCCGCCGCGCGGAACCGGGCGGCGGAGCTGAACATCCGGGTCATCGATCTGAGTGATCTGCGGGACGGAGGCATCCATCTGGCCATCCGGCGGCTCATGAATGGCCTGTTATAAGAAGCCGTTTTCTTATCCTTTCGCCATAGACGAACATCCGCAAAACGAATAAAAAGGCCGCGCTGGAGAGATTCCTCCCCTTCGCGGCCGATTCTTTATGCCTTTTTACTCCTTCGGCTCCAGCCGGAAAACCACCGTGACCTCCGCGGTCATTTCCATCCCGCCGGAGGACAGGACGGTGCCCGCGTCTCCCGCGCCGGTGGAGCCGGCCGTGCCCTCCTCGCGCTTGGCGGAGCTGTCCATGTTCACGCTGACCTGGCCGCCGTAGTTTTCGGTCACGGAGACGATACTTCCCAGCTTTCCGCCGGCAGCCGCCGCCATGATCTCCCCTTTCCGCCGGGCCTCCGCCACGGCGCCGCTCAGGGCCAGGTCGTAGGCCTCTCCCGCTTTGGAAGATGCGTAATAGATGCTGTTGCATTCATCGGCGCCGTTGGCCATGGCAATGTCGATGATTTCCCCTACCCGGTCGATCTCCCGCACCCGGACCTTCATGGAATTGGTTACCTGAACCCCCGTCCGGACGGGGCCGCCCTCCGCGTTCTGGGCGGAATAGTCGTACATCGTGGAAACATAGAAATAATCGGTTTCGATGTCCTCCGGGAGAATGCCCGCCTCCGTCAGCACCTTCCGCAGCGCGGCGGTCTGCTCCGCGTTATCCTTCGTGGCGCTCCCCGCGTCCTTCGCGGCCGTCATGACGCCCAGGGAAAGGGTTGCGCTGTCCGGCTCCGCCTTCACGGTCGCCCGGGCTTGCACCGTCAGGGTCGCCTCCTCCGCGAGGCCCGCCGCCGGAAGCAGCATTGCCGCCAGCATCAGCAGGGCCAGGAACGTCTTCATCTTCTTCATCGTCTTCATTCTGATCGTTCTCCTTTCATCTGTTCCCGCCGGCGCGAAAGGTCGTCGCTCCCCCATTCGCCGGCGGTCCGCCTGTTTCCGCGAGGTTCTCCGCCCTTCTCCCGTTGCTCCGCCAGCGGAGCGAGAGCCGGATTGCTCTCGGTTTTACACCTGTTAGACGCCGCGAAATCAGGATAGTTCCCCGGAAGCTGAAAAAAATCTCAGTCCGCTTCCGGTCCGTAGGGATAGGAATAGGAGTAGATGCCGGTAATGAGCCCGTTTTCGATGGTCGCCGTCGTATTATAGGGGCTGAACATCGTGTCTCCGTTTTCGGTATCCGTCAGCATGTCCAGGAGCTCCTCCCGTGTCCAGGGCACCGGATCCATTCCGCCGGGCACATCGTAGAAAATCGTGTTTTCGGAGGGCGGAAAATCCACCCGAACCCTGGCCGCCAGCGTAACGGGCGTCCAGTCGTCCATGACGACGATGTAGTTCCCGTCCTGCGCCTTCTCGAAAACGCAGTAGCTGAATTCTGTTTCGTCGGGGCTGAGGATCTCATACTCGCCGTCATGGGGGTCGATCTCCCCGATGGTCACGGTTTTTCCGTGAACCACCACCTGGTCCCCGGGCTGCAGGGATTCAACCTCCGCCGCGGCGTAGCGGTCCTCCCAGTATAGCGCGGCCGTAAAGTATCCGTTCCCGACCTGCTTCAGATCCTCCAGCATGATGGGAAATTCCCCGTTTTCCGTGTCCAGGTTCTCCGGAATCGGCAGGGGGGATACGGTTCTTCCCGTCAGGATGACCGGTTCCGGCTCCTTCCACGGGCTGTACCACCGGATGGTGTCCTCCAGGGTCTTCAGGATCGCGCTTTCCTCTCCCCGCGGATAAATGGCGTGGTATTCGACGTCCCCGTCCTCCCGCCGCTCGACGCAGATCATGCGGGTCAGCTTTCTCCCGTTTTTGTCTGCGAAATGGTATCGGGCCATCAGCAGCTTTTTCCCGCCGATCTCATAATCCGCGCAGGGCTCCGTTTCCGTCTCGCCATAGGTTTTGATCATCGCCTCGGCATACTGCCGGTTCAGGAAATCCTCCGGGTTTTTCAGCTGGCCCTGCCGCCGGAAGATCCGGACATAGGGCACGGCGCCTTTTTCTCCGGCATAGATGGTCAGGGCGCCGTTTTCCCGGTTATAGGCCGTCCGCTTGCCGCCGTAGACCCGGGTGTCAAACTGCATCCCCGCGCTGGAGATGCTGGCCCAGGATTCCGCGTTCTCCGCTTCCTCCTCTTCCGCGAAGGCGGGCGTCAGGAGGCAGGCGATCATCAGGATCAGGCTCAGGATCAGGGGGAGTGTCTTTTTCATGACAGAATCTCTCCTTCCATCATTTTCTTCAGGGAAAGCGCCGCCTGCTTGACGGCGTTTTTCTTTTCTCCTCTCAGGATCAGCTCGTTCTGCGCGTCCCGCAGGGTCATGCCTTCCCTCATCGCCTCGATCAGCCGGGCCTCAAGGGAAACTTCAGCCCGCGGTTCCGCCATTTCGGGAAGCGTAACCTCCCGAAGATCCATGACCAGGCAGTATTCTCCCTTTTCCGCCTTCGGGTTTTCTTTCAGGGCCGCCAGGATTTCCGCCGGCGTCCCCCGGAGGGTTTTCTCGTGAATCTTCGTCAGATCGCAGCTCACCGACAGCCGGGCCGCCGGAAGGGTTTCCGCGATCGCCTCCATCAGATCGATGATCCGGAAGGGGGATTCGTGAACAATCGCCACCGGGACGCCCCGCGCGATCTCCTCCAGCTTTGCCTTCAGATCCTTCTTCTCCCGCGGCAGGAAGCCGTAGAAGGCGAATTCCCGGGAATCGAAGCCGGATACGCTCAGGGCCGCCACGGCGGCGCAGCATCCCGGAATGGGCTGCACCTCGATGCCCCTTTCCACGCAGGCCCGAACCAGCGCGTATCCCGGATCGGAGACGCACGGCGTTCCCGCGTCGGTGGTCAGCGCCAGGGTCAGATTCTCCGCCAGCATTCGCTCCGCCAGGGTCTCCCCCTTTGTCTGCTCGTTATGCTGATGGCAGCTGGTCAGGGGGGTATGGATGCCGTGAACCTGCAGGAGCTTCGCGGTCACCCGGGTATCCTCCGCGGCGATCAGATCCGCCTTCCGCAGGGTTTCCACCGCCCGGGGGGACAGGTCGCTCAAATTGCCGATCGGCGTGGCGACCACGTAAAGAATAGCCATTTCATTCCTTCCTCATCGTTCCCGCCTGCTTTACCTTTTTTCCGCCACTCTCAGCTTCGCGCTGCGGGCCCGGGGATTCCGCTGGATCTCCTCTTCCCCGGGAGCCACGGCGCCGCCGGCCAGGATGTTGATCACCGGCTTCCTCCCGCAGGTACAGATCGGCGCCTTCGGCGGACAGACGCAGGGATTGCGCAGCCTTTGGAAGCACCGCTTTACCAGCCGATCCTCCAGGGAGTGGAAGGTAATGACGCAAAGCCTTCCCCCGGGCTTCAGGCAGTCCACAAAATCGCACAGCGCCTGATCCAGCGGGGTCAGCTCGTCGTTGACCGCGATGCGGATCGCCTGAAAGGTTCTCCTGGCGGGATGCCCGTCTTCTTTCCTCCGGACAGCCTTGGGGATCGCCGCGTCGACCGCCCGAACCAGATCAAAGGTGGTCTCGAGCGGTTTCTCCTTCCGATGCTCGCAGATGATTTTCGCGATCCGGGCGGCCCATTTTTCCTCGCCGAAATCCCGGATGATCCCGGCGATTTCCGTCTCGTCCGCCGTATTCAGCAGCTCGGCCGCGGTTATGCCCCGGCTCCGATCCATCCGCATATCCAGCGGCGCGTCCTCATGATAGCTGAAGCCCCGCTCCGGCGTGTCCAGCTGCGGGCTGGAAACCCCGAGATCCAGCAGGACCCCGTCCAGCGGCGGCGCGCCAGCCTCCGCAAGCAGCGCCTTCGCGTCATGAAAGTTGCCGTGGATGGCCCGGAATCCCGGATACGCCTTCAGCCTTTCCGACGCGGCGGCGATGGCGGTCTCGTCCCGGTCGATGCCGAAAAGCCGGGTCTCTTCTCCCGCAGCCCGCAGGATTGCCCCGCTGTGGCCACCGCCCCCGAGCGTCCCGTCGCAGTATACGCCGCCGGGCCTGGGCGCCATCCACGCCAGCACCTCCGCCAGCATTACCGGTTCATGCACAAAGGCCATCTGTCGCTTTCCTCCATCATAATGCTTCCGCCGTCCATCCCATTATATCCTCCCCGCCCCTCTTCCGCAAGCACGGAAA
>CAMOGC010000110.1 GCA_946613955.1 uncultured Clostridia bacterium | reverse complement strand
GCGTTGGGGCCGGCGTCGGGGCGGGCGTTGGGGCCGGTGTCGGCTCAGGCGTGGGCGGCGGCGTGGGCGGCGGATCCGTCCGGCGGGGCGCCAGGGCGGGAATCGACTGGGCCGGGCGAACCACCTCCCCGCATACGGCGCAGGTCCCGGGCCCCGTGGAGCCCTCGCTGTTTTCCGTGGGGGCCACATAGCTGTTATAGAGAATTTCCGCCCCGTTGTCCACATGCTCGCAGGCCAGGGCGGCCGCCGCCATCCAGAGCGCCGCGGCCCCGAGGAACATCGCCAGCGTCCGCTTCATATTTTTCCCCTCCCGGGATCCGTTTCCTTTCCGCCGAAGAAACGGGAAAACGCGCCGGACCTGAACCCGCCGGCCGCTTTCTTTCCTCGCTCGGATCCTGTGTTCTTTTTTCGCGCGGCTCCCGCCTCCCCCCGGAAAGCCGGCGGAGGCCCGAAGCCCTTTGCAGCCATTATAAAGGACGTTTTTCAAAGTTGCAAGAGTTTTTCCAAGGTGGTATACTGTCCCCGTGTAGCCTGTTGAAAATGCTTTTGAAATCGGAAACAGGAGGGTCTGACATGACAACGCTGAAAAAAAGCCTTTGCTGGATACTGGCCGCCCTGCTGGCGCTGAGCTGCGCCGCCGCCCTGGGCGAGGCGTCCGCCTCCGTCAGCCCGGTCACCCAGACCGAGCTGTATACCCTGATCGACGAAATCAAGGTTCGGGCGCTGGCCTCTCCCCTGATGAACGACCCGGCCGCGCCCGACGCCCAGGCGGAGGACGGCTACGCCTTCCAGTATGACTTTGGCTGGGTGTACGCCGACCGGCCCGAGATGCGGGAGGACACCCATATCAACGCCGTCGTGCTGATGGATCGGGACACCCCCGGTCCCCGGGGCATCTCCGTGGACTGGAGCGTGAACCAGGTCATGGACGCGATTCCCTGCGAAAACGTCAACATGTACGGGGAATATGAGGGCGCCCTGCTTTATCTGACCGGCGACGCCGCCTCCGGCTTCAGCTACGGCCGCGTCATCCGGGATCATCAGCGGATTTCCGTCATGGAATACGGCGTGGTGGATCCCGCCGCCGGTACCCGGGCAACCCTGACCTGCTGGATCAGCGGCGACGGGGTCAGCAGCCTGCGGATCGGCGGCGCCAGCGAGACGGTGACCGCCGAATTCGCCGAGGGCCTGTATCGGGAGCTGCTGGAGCTGAAGAATGAGCACTGGTATCCCCGCGCGGCCAGCAGCGTCAACGGCGCCGAGCTCGAGGTTTTCGGCGAATGGGATCTGGATACCCCTTCCATCAGCTACAGCACCGCCGAGCCCACCCAGTTCGGCGATCTGGTCGAGGATGTGCTGATCGACAACGGGGACGGAACCTGGCTGCGCCGGGTGGACGGGGACGGCTTTGACGCGGTCTTCTCCTGCGACGAAAAGGGCCAGAACGCCCGGCTGATCAGCTACAGCATCGTGGGCACCAATCTGGAGGGCCCCCGGTATATTCGCCTGGGCGATCAGCTCGAGGAGGATCTCCGCCGCTTCCGCCACGGGGAGGGAAAGCTGGACGAGGCCAGCATGACCGAGGTGCTCTACGGAACCCCCGGCACCGCCCCCTACGGGCTCATCGAATACGGCTCCACCGGCGAGGTGACCGTCCGCTATGTCACGACGACGCTGGACGGGCCGGTGGTGGAACTGTATCTGCGGTATGAGGAAATGATTCTGAAGGAAATGATTCTGCATACGCTGTAAAGCGGGAGCGCCTTTCCGGGCCCTCCCGGGCCGGGGCGCCGCCGGAAACATCATCGCAAAGAAGGACTGCCATGCGGATCGATTTAAACTGCCCGGCCGAGATTCTCGGCATCGAGCTGCCCCGGGAGGAACTTCCCTATGCCACCCTGGGGCTGCTGAACCTGGACGACCGGGTCATCGTCTCCTGTGAGGTGACGCTGAAGCTGAAGAAGCGGGAAGGGGAGGAGGCGGCCCGGACGGTGCACCGGGCCCGCTCCCTTTCCGGCCGGCCCCACGGTGTCTTTTCCATGACCGTCCCCATCGAGGCGGCCGAGGGCGCCGTATCCGCCGAGGCGACGCTTGACAAGGTCTGGTTTGAGGACAACGACGTCTGGCGCCGGAACGCGGCCAACGAAATCGAATATGAATCCAACGCCCTGCCCCCCGGAAACAGCCTGAACGCGCTGAAATACGTGGCCGGGGATGCCGCCGTCGGCTTTCCCAGCCAGCAGGCCCGGCTGTGGGTCTGCGTCTGCGGGCGGCCCAACGACAACCGCAGCCCCGTCTGCGCCCGGTGCCGCCGGCAGAAGGACATGATTTTCCGCCAATACGCCCGGCACGAGGTCGAGGCGCAGGTGGCCCGGCGCGAGCGGCAGCTGGATCTGCAAAGCCGCGGCGCCCGGGAGGAAACCGCCCGGCTCCAGCGCCTGCGGGAGGAGGAATTCGAGCGGGAACGCCTGCGCCGGGATCGCCGCAAGCGCCTGCTGGCCGCCTTTCTGGCCGCGCTGATCCTGACGGCCGCGGCGGCCTTCGGCATTTTGCCCGGGCTGCGGCTGCTCGCCGCCCGGCGATCCCTGCGGGAAGGGCGGCTGGAGGAAGCCGAAGCCGTATTTCAGGATCTGGGCGCTTTCCCCTCCGCTGAAGCGGGGCTGACGGAAGCCCGCCTGCAAATCGCCCGGCGGGACGCGGCCGCCTCGGAGAACGCCGAAACGCTGGCGGAAGCCTCCGCCCGGCTAAAGGCCTCAGGGGATCCGGAGGACGCGGCCCTCGCCGACGCGGCGGATCTCAAGCGCGCCCGGCTGGCCCTCTCGGGGGGCGATGTGGAGGGCGCGGAAACGCTGGCCCAGGCGCTGCCGGCCTCCCTTTCCGGAAGGGACACGCTGCTGAAGGACTGCGTCCTTGCCCGGGCCGACGCCCTGCTGGCCGCCGGAAAATTCGAAGAAGCCCGTCCCCTCTACCTTTCCCTGGGCAGCTACGGCGGCGCGAAGGAGAAGGCGCAAAAATGCCTCTATGACCCGGCCCTGACCATGATCGAGGCCGGGGAATACGACGCCGCCATCGCCAACCTTTCCCAGATCCCCGATTATCTGGACAGCGGGGAGCTGATGCTGAAAAGCTGGTATCTGAAGGGCTATACGCTGGAAATGGCCGGGGACGACAGCGGCGCCCGGGTGGCCTATCTGGCCGCCGGGGAATACGAGGACGCCCCGGAGCGGGCCAAAGCGCTGCTGCGGGCCCGGGCCGACGCCCTGCTGGCGGAGGAAAAATATACCGACGCCATGCCCCTGTATCGGGAGCTGGACGGCTATCTGGATTCCCGCGCCCTGTGGATCAAATGCGGCGTGGAAATGGCGCGCCAGGCCTATCGGGACCGGGAGTTCCAATACGGCGTCGAAATTCTGGACGCCCTGCCGGAGGAAACGGCGGACGTGACCCGGGTGCGGACCCGATCCCTGTATCAGGGGGCAAAGGCCGCCGCCGGCCGGCAGGACTACGCCACCGCCATCGCCATGCTGGAGCGGATCCCCGCCTATAACGACGCGGGCCGCCTGCTGCGGGAATGGCGGATGACCCTGGCGGAAAAGCTGGTGGAGGACGGGAAGCCGGAGGAGGCCGTTCCCTATCTGGAGGCCATGGGCGAGGATCGGAACGCCGCCCGGCTGCTGAAAAAAATCCGGGAAGCCCAGGCCACGGAAACGCCTCCGCCGGAGAGCACCCCCAAACCCGCGGAAGCCTCCGCGACGGATGCGGACCCCGCCCCGGACGAAACACCCGCGCCGGAGACCGCGGCCCCGTAGGCGGCCGTCCCCATCGCGGACAACCCGCGCCGGAAGCGCTTATCGGAAACAGCCTCCCCCGCCGGAGGCATCCTCAACGACGGACAAAGGATCAGACGTATGACAAGGGAGCGGAAAAGCTGGATTCCCGAGCTGGACGGGCTGCGGGCGCTGATGGTTTTCGTCGTCAGCGCCTACCACATCTGGCAGCAGAGCTGGCTGACCCCCGCTCCCTTTGGCTATTCCCTGGATCCGCTGCTGCGAAGCGGCTATACCTGGGTCGACGGGACGGTGCTGCTGAGCGGCTTCCTCCTGTTCCTGCCCTACGCGAAGGCCCGCCGGGCGGGCGGGCCGCTGCCGGACACCGCCGGCTTTTACTTCCGGCGGGCCCGGAAGATCCTGCCGGGATACTACTTCATCCTGGCGCTGGTTTTCTTCGCCGTCGCCCTGCCCTGGCGGCTCTATGACTCGCCCCAGTTCATGGTCAAGGATCTGGCCACCCATCTGACCTTCACCTTTTCCTTTTTCTTCGATACCTATCAGATGACCCCCCTGGGCACCGCCTGCTGGACCCTGGCCATCGAGGTGCAGGCCTATCTGCTCTTTCCCTTTCTGGCCCGGGCGGCCCTCCGCCGGCCACGGACCACGGCGGGCGTGCTGCTGGGGCTCTGCTTCGGCTTCCGGCTGTGGTGCATCTGGAGCCTGAGCGATTTCAGCATGGTGGTCAACCAGCTGATCAACATGCTGGATCTCTACGTGCTCGGCGCCCTGGCCGCCTGGGTGTTCACGGACCTTGAGGAGCGGCGGGCGGCGGAATCGCTTCCCCGCGGCAGCGCGGCCCTGGCGACGGCGCTGTTTCTGGCCGCCTTCGCGGGGCTTATGGCCATGCTCCGGGTCATGGCCGCCTCCTCGGTTTACAGCATGCACGAGGGCTTCGCCGGATGGGTCGGGGATCTGCTCGGCATGGCCCGGCCGGCGAACGGCTACCCCGTCATCCAGCGGAACCAGATGCTCTATCGCCCGGTGTTCGGCCTCCTGTTCGGGGCGCTGATCCTGTCCGCCCCCTTCAGCCTCCGCCCCCTGCGGAAGCTGCTGGGCAATCCGGTTTCCCGCTTTCTGGCGGACATCAGCCTGAATTATTACCTCATTCACCAGACGGTCATCGTCCACATGCGGCGCCTCGGCTTCCCGCCCAGCGCCAGCCTTTTCCCCAATCAGGCGGGGGAGCAGCCCTGGCAGACCCAATACACCCTGCTGGCCTACGCCCTGTCCTTCGCCCTGGCGGTCGTCATTACCTGGGCCGTCGAAAAGCCCATCCAGCGGCTCCTCGACCGGCGCCGGGCCACTTCCGCCGCGGCGGATGCCCAAAGGGTCTGACCGGCGACGCGAAAAGGCCCTCCGCCGCGGATCCCGGCCGGGGCATCCAAAGGCACTGCGAAAAGGCCCTCCGCCGCGGATCCTGGATCATGGGTCCCAGTGGCGCGGTTTCGCCGAATCCGCGGAGCGAAAGGCGCGCGCACGAAAAAAGGCGGGCTTCTCGCCCGCCGGGAAGGATCCTTTTATTTCTTTTTCGTTACGCCCCGGATCGTCGCGTTGGGGGCGGCAGCCTGCTTCATGAAGGCGCTGGGGCTGATGCCCACGATGTTCTTAAACTGCTTGGAAAAGTGGTAGGGATCCTGCATGCCCACCTCGGCGCCGGCCTGGCGGACGGAGCAGTTCTGATCCCGCAGCAGCTCCTTGGCCCTTTCCATCTTGCAGTGGAGCACGTAGCTCAGGGGCGGCATGCCCACCTCGGCGACGAAGCGCTTCCGGAAGGTTTCCATGGGCATGCGGGA
>CAMOGC010000109.1 GCA_946613955.1 uncultured Clostridia bacterium | reverse complement strand
AAAAAAGGCGGAAAAGTTTTCGTCCCGCCCCGCTGCATGCTGGACATTTGACCCGATTCAGGCTATAATAGCCTATCGGAGCCATATTGTTCCGTTGATATGAGGAAATAATGAACGATTAAAGGAGGAATTCCCCATGACCATTACCAAAAAGCAGGACGGCGCCAATCTGGAAATCGCCCTGGAGGGCCGCCTGGACACCATGACTTCTCCCGATCTGGAAAAAGAGCTGAACCAGTCCATGGGCGCCGCCGAAACCCTGACCCTGGATTTCAGCAAGCTGGACTACATCTCCTCCGCCGGCCTGCGGGTGCTGCTGTCCGCCCATAAGGTCATGAGCAAAAAGGGCGGAATGACCATCAAGAATGTGAACGAAATCGTCCGCGAAGTCTTCGACGTAACCGGCTTCGCCGATATTCTGAACATCGCCTGATCCCCTTCCCGGGGAGTATCCCCCGGGAAAGCAAAAGAAACTCCCGCGGCCGTCCGCCGCGGGGCGCTGGGCGGGCCTCGGGTCCGGCGCGGCGCCCCTGTCGGGTCCGTCGGGTCAAGGAGATCGTGAATGAAGACAGACGTAATTTCCGTTTCCAGCCGCGGCGAAGGGCTGGAAAAGGTGCTGCAGCAGGTTGAAAAGGTCGCCGCCTATAAGGATCTTTCCCCGAAAAACACGCTGCATCTTCGCCTGCTGGCGGAGGAGCTGGTGGGCATGATGCGCTCCATTACCGGGGAAACGAAGGGCGAATTCTGGATGGAGGACGATAAGAACGAGTTCCGCCTCCATCTGAGAACCTGGACCCCGATGGATTTCGAAAAGCGCGAGCAGCTGCTGGCCGCCTCGACCTCCGGCAAAAACGAAGCCGCCCGCGGTCTGATGGGCCGCCTGCGGAATTTCTTCGAGCAGGGGGGCGAAGCCTCTTCCCTCTATATGTACGGCCCGGATATGGGCGAATTTTCGGGCAACCCCGCCCTGGGCCTGGAGTGGTCCATGTCGGCCTACCAGCGCCAGCTGGAGGCGGCGTCCAAAAGCGATGAAAAGGCCCGGGAAATGTGGGACGAGCTGGAAAAATCCGTCGTAACCCATGTGGCCGACGAAATCAAGGTCAGCATCCGCGGCGAGCAGGCCGAAATGGTCATCTATAAAAAAATGGCGTGATTCCCGCTCATGAAAACCGTCGGTCCCGAAAAGGATCGTCGGTTTTTTGTGATTCGGTTTTCATTCCCGCGCTTCCCGGGCGTTCCTCCGCCCGGCCGGAAAGGAAGGATCAGTTTGAATTTTCATCTGCTGGAGCAGTATCTCGATTCCCTGAATGAGGAATACGGCATTCCCGCCCTGGATCTGATCGTGACGAAGGGGCACGAAACCGTCTACCGGCACGCGGCCGGCTTTTCGGACCCGGACGGAAAGCGCCCGGTCAGCCCGAAGGATATCTATCTCCTTTATTCCTGTACCAAGCTGATTACCATGACAGCCATGATGCAGCTGATCGAGCAGGGAAAGGCCGGGCTGTATGATCCCGTGGGCCGCTTCCTTCCCGAGTGGAATCACATGACGGTCATCGACGCGGATTTCCGCTCCCGGCCGGAGGATTTCAGCCCCACCCTGCGGGAGCCGGCCCATTTCGCCCGGAATCAGGTTCGGATCATCGACTGTATGTCCATGATGGCCGGGCTGACCTATGATCTGAATTCGGAAGGGATTCGCGAGGCCCTGGAAAAGAACCCGGAGGCCTCGACCCGGGAAGTCGTCGCCGCCATCGCCCGCATGCCGCTCCTCTACGAGCCCGGGACCCACTGGCGCTATTCCCTGGGCCACGATGTGATCGCCGCGGTCATCGAGGTCATCTCCGGCGAGCGCTTCAGCGACTATCTGCGGAATCATCTGTTTGATCCCCTGGGGATTGACGATCTGACCTGCCATCTGACCGATGAGCAGTGGAGCCGGCTCAGCGCGGTCTATGAATACCAGCCGGACACGAAGAAGATGAAGCTGGTTCCCCATCCGAAAAACCGCTACATCCTGACCCCGAATTACGAAAGCGGCGGGGCCGCCCTGGCCGGCACGGCGGACAGCTATATGAAGGTGGTGGAGGCCCTGGCCAACGGCGGCGTGGGGCGAAACGGCGCCCGCATTCTGAGGGAGGAAAGCGTCCTGATGTTTACCCATTCGGTGCTTTCCGGAAAGGCGCTCTCCGAGTTCCGGACCGTCCGGTTCCTGGAATACGCCTACGGCCTGGGGGTCCGGGTCAAAACAACGGACGCCCTCGGCTGGTCCCCGGTCGGCGAATTCGGCTGGGACGGGGCGGCCGGCGGCTACGCGCTGGTGGATCCCTTCAACCGTATCGGCATCTTCTACGTCCAGCACGTCCATAATTTCCTGGAGGGGTATACCGTGCTCCATCCCAGGGTCCGGGATCTGGTCTATAAGGGCCTCGCCCGCTAAACGGTCCGGAAGGGCCGAGGAAAGGAGTCGCCTCGGTTCGCAATGGCCCGCGGCTCCCGCCTCCCTCTTCGCGGCGGGCGCGGCGCCGCCTCGGCCTTCATCGGGTGATCCGCCTTTTCCTGCGGTAACCGAAATGAACCTCCCATTTGGGAGGTTCATTCTCGTTGCGCGGCTGTTTTCGCTTTGTTCCAGTTTGCTTTCAGGCTTCCGTCGTTCCGGGAACCGGGTCGCCTTCCGCGGCCTGCGTTTCCTGTTTCTCGCCGGAGGAATCCTCCCCGGCCTCGGGCTCCAGATGATCATACCTTTTCCAGTACAGCTCATAGAGCCAGGCGGTCAGCGGAACGGACACGATCATCCCGGGGACTCCGAAGTTGAAGCCAAAGAGCAGCACGGCGACAAACTCCATATGCCCCGGCAGCTTGACCTTCGTCTGGATCAGGTGCGGATGCAGGATGCTCTGGATCAGCACCTGGAGAACCAGCACGGCCAGCAGGTACCACAGGGCCTTGATCGGCTCGACCGCGACCACCAGGATCGCGCCGAGCACCATGGCGATGGGCGTTCCGATGCTGGGAATCAGATACAGGACCCCGTTGAGGACGCCCAGCTCCGGCGCGTAGGGAATGCCGATCACGAGCATCACCAGCCATACGCACACGCCCATGGTCAGCCCCTCCAGGAACTGGGATTCAAAATACTGGCGGAATTTCTCGTTCAGCAGCGCCGTCCGCTTGAAAAGCCGCTTCGCCTTTTCACGCCCCATGTGCTTCAGGATAAACTCCCGGACGCCCCGGAAGAATTTTTCCTTCACGGGGAGCACGGTCATGGCCAGCATAAAGCCCATGAACAGATTGCTGATCAGCCTCGTGGCGCTGTCCACAAAGTTCATCACGCCCCCCAGAATGCCGCCCGCGTTTTCCTGCAGCAGACCGGTCGCGCTCTGTGAAATCCCGTCCCAGTCGATATTGGCGCCCTCGATGGCCGCGGCGATCTCCGGGTGTTGCCGCATCAGATCCGCCAGCCATTTCGAGACCCGCTCATAGGCCTCCGGCGCGCTCCGGACGAGGGCGGAAAAGGTCGAGGCCATGCGCGGGATAATCAGCCAGATGGTCAGCCCGATGACGCCCAGGAAAAAGACCACCGCCAGCGTCAGCGACAGGCCCCTGGGCATCGGCCCCTTTTTCCGCGGGATCTCCTCCAGCCGCCGAACGACCAGGTTCAGCAGATACGCGATGCAGAAGCCGAAGGCGAAGGGCATCAGAATGTTCACGAGCAGGCGCCAGAACGGCTCCGAATACATGGGGAAGCAAAAAAACCATATCAGGATAACGGCAAAAAAGCAAATCCCGAGAATCTGTCTCACTGTCCGACGGTTCACCTTTATTCCTCCTCGCGCGGCGAATTTCGCCATGGAAACCGCTCCGGCCCCGCGGAAGGGGCGCCGGAGCGGATCCTTTTTTCTATTGTAACCGTCCGACCCGTTTTCGTCAATCGTCAGAACCCGGACGGGTCTTTTCCCGTGATGGGCCGCGTGTCTTCTATACCAGGCCCGGGTGTTCCTTCACAATCTGGTCGATCCATCCGGTCAGGG
This sequence comes from uncultured Clostridia bacterium, assembly GCA_946613955.1. Next base: position 1,602 of record CAMOGC010000109.1, on the reverse strand, counting down.
ATCCCTGAATGCTCTGCACCGTCAGCAGATATTCCTCCTCCGACGCCTGCGGATTCCGCGTAATCCGGGCGGAATACCAGGCCGTCCGGTCCTTTTCCAGCCGCATGCGGAAAAGCTGCTGGATAAACATCCCGGGGCTCCCGGCCAGGCGCTCCGCCAGGGTCCTGGCGTTGAGAAACCGGAGGAATCTTTCCTGATCCTCCTCCGCCACGTGCTCCCGGCAGAATTTCCGCAGGCTGGAGGCGAAATCCGGCTCCCGGTCGTATTCCGCCAGGCGGTTGGCGGTATAAAGCCGCCTGGCCGCGTCCTGGCCCGGCATGATTCTGACCACCAGGTCATAGGTGGTCAGAAGCGCGCTGCTGTTGTTGAGCATCTCCCGCGCCGTTTCCACCTCTCTTTCGGAATCAAAGGTGTTCAGCCGCAGAGCGATCATGACCTTGTTTTTCTTCCGGGCGATGGACAGCGCGGCGAGCCGGTAATACACGTCCTTGTACGCGTATTCCACCGTTTGCATGGTTCCGGTTCTCAGCGCCTCCATCACCAGGTTGCGCACCGTCAGAAACTGGTGGCTCCGCTGGTTGGACAGCGCCTGCTCCAGGCTGCCGACGGACATAAAGCCGAGATTCCGGAGCATTTCCCGGTATCCCTCCGTCGCGTAGACATAGTTGAAGTGATCCGCGCTGCATTCGACCAGCGCGAAGGAACCGTCATAGCTGCTGACATACGTTCCCGTGGCGTGGGCGTTCCGTCTCTCCGAAAAATCCTTGAGCGGGTTCGGGTTCGCGTGGTTCAGCCGGCCGATTTCGTTCCAGTAGTCAAAATCCTCCCCGCTTTCCAGCAGGTTCTCCTTCCCGTCGATCAGGGCCGTCAGATCCTCCCGGGACAGAGGTCTGGAAAAATAGAAGCCCTGCAGCGCCTCGCAGCCCACCGTCCGCAGGAACGAAAGCTGCTCCTCGGTTTCGACGCCCTCCGTCAGCGTATGGATCCCCAGGGTTTTCGCCATGCTGATCAGGGAGGTCAGCACTTCCCTTCCCCGGGCGGACATTTTCCGCAGGAAGAGCATATCGAACTTGATGACGTCGAAGCTGTAGCTCTGCAGCACGTTCAGGGAGGAATAGCCGCTGCCGAAATCGTCCAGCCAGACCTTGAAGCCGGCCTCGCTGAAGAGGCGGAACGTTTTTTCAAACCTTTCCGTGTCCTCCAGCATCATGCTTTCCGTGATTTCCAGCTTGATCGCCTCATGGGGCACCGAATACCCGTCCAGCGTCGCGCAGACCGTCCCGAACAGCTCCTCGTGCTCGAAATCCCTCCGGGACAGGTTGACCGACACAAACTGCATCGGCGTTCCCCGGCGGCGCAGCTCGTCATACAGCGCGCAGGACTGGCGAAGGATCTCCATGTCCATCCGGAAGATGAGCCCGCTTTCTTCCATCGCGGGAATAAACTGATCCGGGGGCAGCATCCGCCCGTCCGGAAGGAACCATCGGGCCAGCGCTTCCGCGCCGATCATCCGCTCCGTCATCGTCCGAAAAACCGGCTGAAAGAAGGCGCGGATGTTTCCCCCCTCGATCGCCTCCGGAAAGCTTTCCACAAGCCGCTCCG
>CAMOGC010000108.1 GCA_946613955.1 uncultured Clostridia bacterium | reverse complement strand
GCCTTTTTCTCTACCCCTTGGGTTACTGTCTGTCAATCTGCCACAAGCCCGTTTTCCGCGCCTTCCTTTATTCCCTTCTCTTCTACCCTTCCTTATCGACTTTTCTCCCCTTTTTTCGCTTTTCCCTTCGTGCAAGACCTGCTTCCGGGTCCGGTTTGCGTTTCCGCGGCAGATGGACTTTTCCCGCCGTTCCTGATAGAATTCTTTCCATAGAACATTGTTCGGGAGGCGCTCCATGCAGAAAAACGAAGTATACCGGATGACCGCGGAATCTCTGGGAGCGGATATGGAGGGCGTCTGCCGGCTGGATGGCCAGGCGGTTTTTGTCCCCGGCCTGCTTCCGGGGGAGGAGGCCGATGTCCGCATTGTCAAAACGGAAAAGCGTTATGCCTTCGGCCGGATGGAAGCACTGCCTCCGCGTCCCTCGCCGGATCGCAGGGAACCCGATTGTCCTGCCTACCCCCGCTGCGGCGGCTGTACGGCCCGGCATATGTCCTACGAGGCCACCCTGGCTGCCAAACAGCAGCATGTTCGGGACTGCTTCCAGCGCATCGGTAAAATCGATGTGTCCGTTCCGCCGGTTCTCGGCATGGAACACCCTTTTGCCTATCGGAACAAGACCGCCCTGCCCGTCGGCGGTACCTCCCTGGATCCGATCCTGGGTTTCTACGCGCCCCGGAGCCACAGTCTCATTCCCGCGGCCGCCTGTCCCAACGCCATGCCGCCGTCGGGAGACATCGCCTCGGCCGTTCAGGCCTGGATCCGGGAGCATAATATCTCCATATATAATGAAGAAACCCATCGCGGGCTGCTGCGCCATCTGGTGATCCGGGTCAATCGAAAGGGCGAGGCCATGGTAACCCTGGCGGCAAACGGCGATGCCCTTCCCGCGGCGGACCATTTGTGGAACCATCTTTCCCCCCTGGGAGTCAAAAGCCTGTATCTGAACGAAAACCGGCTTCACTCCAATCTGATCCTTTCGGATCGCTTCGTGCTGCTTTTCGGGCAGAAGACCCTGTCCGACTCCCTCTGCGGGCTTCAGTTCGAGCTGTCTCCGGCCTCCTTTTTCCAGATTAACCCGCTGCAGACTGAGCGACTCTACTCTCTGGCCCTGGAATTTGCGGAACTGACGGACGAATCCCTCCTCTGCGATGTCTATTGCGGCGCCGGAACCATCACCCTGATGATGGCCCGGCACTGCGCCCGGGCGGTCGGGATCGAAATCGTTCCCGACGCCATCCGTAACGCAAAGGAAAACGCCCGGCGCAACGGGCTGCATAACGTCGATTTTTATGCCGGCAGCGCGGAAACACTGCTGCCCCGGATGGTTCAGGAAGGGCTTCGGCCGGATGTGATCGTGGTGGATCCGCCCCGCAAGGGACTGGAAGAATCCGTGATCGACGCCATCGCCGCCGCGGGTCCTTCCCGGCTGGTTTACGTTTCCTGCAATCCCGCCACCCAGGCCCGGGACGCCGCCCTGCTTCTGGAACGGGGATATCATGTCCGCCGACTTCAGCCTGTGGATATGTTTCCATTTACATCCCATGTGGAGACGGTACTTCTTATGTCCCAGCAAAAGCCGGACGACACCATTCTTGTGGGGAATTCGTCGTATTTATTTTCGTCGAACATAAGTTGACTTTCCATTGCCCGGGCCAAAGCGGCCCCTGGCATCAAGGAACGGGAAAAATCCGGATAAAATCCAGGAAGACGCTTTCTTTCCGGTTGCTTTTTTATGCCCTTTTATGATAAAATTCCTGGACAGGTACTTATAAGCATGGGGGCGCGCCGCGACAGGCCGCAGAGCAATCAGGAGGGCCCTTCCCATATTGTTTCCGGCGTATAGCCCTTCGTTCCTGATTGATCCGCCTCTTTTGTCGTATTGTAAAAACCGGCAGGTTCTGAATTCGTTTTCCCGGATACCGGAAAGGATGGTTCTCGGTGTCACAGGCCATGGATATGGATGTTTATTCCCCGATTGGAGACCTGGTCTGTATTGGTTTTTGCTGGGCCATGGTCATTCTGATCTCCTGTTCGTACGTTCGCAGAAACCGAAGCTTCGGGCTTTTTCTGAGCGCGCTCGGCGCGCTGCTCGTGGCCGCCTATGCCAGCATCATTTACCGGACCATGCTGGGCTCCTGGCAGCCCTCCTATTCCGTCCCGATCATCATCGCCCGCGTGGTGATGCATGCCTCCCTCTTCGCGCTGCTGTCGCTGTTCGTGATCTACATTGCCGAAACAACGCATCTGCCGGAAAAGGAAAAGCGCCGCGCGTGTCTGATCTCGGTGGTCGCCTTCGCGGTCTTCCTGCTGTATGACCTGATCGGAACGGTCACCGGGGCCATTTTCCGAATCGACCCGGACGGAAGAGTTTATACCGGTCCGAGCGTCTTCTCCTACGGATATCTGGCCCTCCTGCTGATGAATGTTTCCATGCTGATCTATGTCCGCAAGCGGATCTATAAGCGGCTGATGATCGGTTGTGCGCTGATGGCTGCGCTGGCCGTTCTGATTAACCTGATCCAGCGCCTGAAGGGCCAGTCCTCCTTTACCATCGTCTCCTTCGCGCTGCCGGTCATGGCCATGCTGTATTTCATGCACGCCAATCCCTACGACTCGCGGCTGGGCGCGGTGGATCAGAGCGCCATGGACGACTATGTCCGCCGGGCGGAAGAAAAGCATATGCCCTTTGGCTACATGAGCCTGTATATGCCCGGATTTGACCTGGAGGGAACCACCGTTTCCCTGCCGGGAGCGCTCCAGGCGGCCATGCTGAAGGTTTCGGACGGGGCTTTCCGGAACTCCACGCTGTTCTTTGTCGGCAAGGGGCATTATATTCTGGTCTATCCGCTGCACAAAAACCCGGACGCGAGGGAGCGGATCGAAAAGACCATGGATTATTTCCGGGAATGCTACGACCGGTTTCAATACGACTATAAGATCGTCATCGGCCAGTCCGATGAAAAAAATGCCTTCCGGGATTATGTCAGCTTCATCCGGAACATTCATTTTTCCATGGAGATGAATTCGGTTCATACCGTGAACAGCGACGAGCAGGACGCCTACGCGGAATATTCCTGCATTCTGGGTGAGCTCACGGATATATACAATACCTATGATCTGGACGATCCCCGGGTGCTGGTATACTGTCAGCCCGTCTGGGACGTGACCCTCCGGCATTTTGACACCGCGGAAGCGCTGATGCGCCTGAATCTGAAGGATCTGGGGATCCTTCCCCCGGATAAGTTTATCAGCATCGCGGAGGAAAACGGGTTTATCCATACGCTCACCGAAATCGTCCTGCACAAAACCTGCGAAGAAATCCGGAAGCTGACGCAGCAGGGCTATTCCTTCAGCCGCGTTTCCGTCAACATCGCCGCCCAGGAGCTGAAGGACAGCGCCTTCTGCGAGGATATAACCCGCATCATCCGGCAAAGCGGAATCGACGGGAACCGGATCGCGCTGGAGCTGACCGAGTCCGAAAACGAAAGCGATTTCCGGATCTCGCAGGATCGGATCAACCAGCTGAGAAAGCTGGGCATTCAGTTTTACCTGGACGACTTCGGCACCGGCTACTCGAACATGGAGCGCATCTTGCAGCTTCCCTTCGATATCATCAAATTCGACCGATCCCTGGTGACGGCCAGCCGGACGGATCCGAAATCCGCCGTCATCGTCAAACGGATGGCCCAGCTGTTTAACGAGCTGAAGTATACGGTCCTGTATGAGGGCGTTGAAACGGATACCGATGTCGAGCGCTGCCGGGAGATGGCCGCCACCTATCTGCAGGGGTTCGTCTATTCGAAGCCGGTTCCCATCGGAGAGCTGACGCGTTTCTTCGTAAAAGGCGCGGAAAGCGGGAAGCAGCCGGTAAGGATCTCCCGGATCTTCTCGTCGAGCGTTTCAACAATGCCATCGGGGAAATAGGACATTTCCGTGATGCTGATGTTCCCAAACGATGGCAAAGCAAACGGCGTGACCGGAGTCACGCCGCAAGGCTTAAACCCATTGTGTTTTCAACGATTTGAACCTGATACTGTTTTTCGAAGCTCCCCGATTTCCGGGGGGCGCCTTCTGTGTTATCTATTTCCCGTTCAGCCGGTGAACGCTCATCAGCGAAGAGCGGCGGCCGCCGGATCCAGCAGCGTGACATCCACATCGCCGTCGTTATCCTGCTCCAGGATCACGGTCACGCCCTCGGCTTCGACCATCTCCTTGCAGTCCTTCAGGTCGCCGTCATCGTCCACCGCGTATTTGCCGTTGCCGATCTTCGCGGCATCGAAGGGAACCGTCGCCCCATAGGTCTTCGTAACCAGATCCTTGACGGCCGCGTAGGAGGTTCCGTCCGCCATGTCCAGATGAATGGCCGCCAGCGCGTCTCCCACAAACAGATATTTGACATCCGCCGTCAGGCCGCCCGCGACGGGCACCCGCTCATATTCCAGCTCGATGAAGGTTACCGGGCCGCGGGTTCCCTCCCGGTCGACTTCGGGATTGGGCAGGTTGACCTGCTGCTTCACCTGATCCAGATTCATGCCGTACTGAACGCTGTAGGTTAAAATCGATCCGGTCGGTCCTTCCGCCAGGACTGCGCCGGCCGCAGCAAACACCATAACCATGGCCGCCAGGATTGCGATCATCTTCTTCATTTTCATTTTCTCCTTTGCTCATGCGTTTTTCCCGCCGCTTCACGGTTGACATCCGTATATACGCAGCCCGGGACGAAGCTGACAGCGGTTGCGTCTTTTTTTTGCCGCCTTTGTCGAAAGGCGCTCAGTATTCCACACTCCGGTTCGATGTCCAGATGCTTCCGTCCTCCGCCAGCTGCTGGGTCACCGCGATTTCCAGCGTGCCGTGGGCCGGGGCCCAATCCGGCCTTCTCAGCAGCAGGCGGGCATAGTAGTACTGCTGCGGCGGGGCGCCGGTTTCATAGAGTTCCGCCATCGGATCGTCCTGCTTTTCCTCCGTGATCTCACACGCCTCCGCCGGTATCTTCCGGCCCCCGATGGACAGGGAGACGCTGATGACGATCCTCTCCGGCGTGGTGCTGACCTTTTCCGGCTCGTCCACCACCAGGGACACGGGAATCGTGCTTTCATAAGTCGAGAACCGGAAACAGCCGGGATAGGATCCTTCCGTCGCCGGTTCGCTGTCGTCCCAGTAGAACACGCCCCAGCCCTGCTCCGGCTGATCCTGAACCGTGTATTCCTGCGTCTTCTCCCCCTCGGCGGTGTCATAGGTTACCGCTACATGAAGCTGCAGGTTTTCCGGGAAGGCGCCAGCCGCGTCGTATGCCTCCATGTGGGCCATGTAAAGGTCGCCGGCCTCCATCTCCGGGAGGGAGAATTCGCCCGAGGCGATCTCCTCCGGCGTCAGCGCATAGCTGGCCACATTGAGCCCCAGGATGGGCTCCACAACCTCCGCTGTCACCTTCGTCACATTTTCCGTTCCCTCCAGCCGGATCTTCCCTGTCTTCCTGGACGAGAATCCAATGAAGTTCAGCTTCACCGAAGGCTCCACGAAGGCCGGCGTCGGCACGGGAGTCGGCGTGGGCGTAGGTGTGGGTGCAGGTGTCGGCGTGGGCGTAGGTGTCGGCGTGGGTGTCGGTGTCGGCGTGGGTGTCGGCGTCGGTGTCGGGGTCCACTGTGCCGTAAACACATGA
>CAMOGC010000107.1 GCA_946613955.1 uncultured Clostridia bacterium | reverse complement strand
GCGCCTGGCGGGCTTTTCCGGGAGCCATGTGGGATGAAGCGGCCTGGCCGCGAACAAGAAGGGGAGTACGAAATGCTGAAAGGAATCATTTTCGACCTGGACGGGGTCATCTGCTTTACGGACGAATATCACTATCTGGCGTGGAAGACGATCGCCGACGAGATGGGCATTCCCTTTGACCGGACGGTCAACAACCGGCTGCGGGGCGTAAGCCGGATGGAAAGCCTGGAGATCATCCTGGAAAAGAATCCGGGCCCGGCCCTGACGGATGAGAAGAAGCGGGAGCTGGCGGAGCGGAAGAACGGGATTTATCGGGAATCCCTGGGGCTGATGTCGGAAAAGGATCTGTCCGACGAGGTCCGCGCCACCCTGGACGCGCTGCGGGCCAGGGGCCTGAAGCTGGCCATCGGCTCCTCCTCGAAAAACACCCCCTTCATCCTCGAGCGGATCGGCCTGAAGGGCTATTTCGACGCGGTGTCCGACGGGAACAACATTACCCGCTCCAAGCCCGACCCCGAGGTGTTCCTCAAGGCGGCGGAGTTTCTGGGGCTGCCGGCGGAAAGCTGCATCGTCGTCGAGGACGCGGTGTCCGGAGCGCAGGCGGGGCACGCGGCCGGCATGCGGGTCGCCTGCCTGGGAGACGCGTCGGACAAGGGCGCCGGGGACTGGAACCTGAAATCTTTCGGCGAGCTGCTGACCGTGGCGGAGCAGGCCTGAGAAAGCGGAAGAGGAGCGGCGGGCCGGATTCCGGGATACGCGGCCGGCCCGCGGGTGGGAGCCTGCCGAAGGGCCCGGAGAGCGGGAGGGCAGCCCAGAAGAGCGGGACGGGGGCCTCAGCAGAGCCGGAAGCGGGCCCACCGGAGGCCGGAAGCCTTCCGGAAGCCGGAGGGACGGACAAAACAACGAGAGGAGCGCGGGAACATGGTGGATCTGAAGGCGAAGCCTTTCTTCCTGTCGGAGGAAGAGGAAAAATGGGTGGAGGAGACCCTGGCGGGGATGACGCTGGAGGAAAAGCTGAGCCAGCTCTTTGTGCTGCTCAAGCCCGTGCCGGGAGCCGATGAGAAGCAAATCCAGGCGCTTATGACCTCCGCCCGCCCCGGCGGCATGCGCTGGCAGGGCGGGGACGCGGAAACCGTTTTCCGCCAGAACACCCTGTTCCAGAAATGCAGCAAAATCCCGGTTCTGATCGCCGGCAACTGCGACGAGGGCGGAAACGGCGTGCTGCCGAAGGAGGGCACCTTCGTCGCCACCGCCGCGGAGGCGGGCGCCTCGGAGGGAACGGAGACCGCCTACCACATGGGCTACGCCGCCGGGAAGGAGGCCTCGGCCATCGGCGTCAACTGGATGTTCAACCCCGTGGCGGATCTGTATCTCAACTGGCGCAACACCATCGTCAATACCCGCTCCTTCGGCGGGAACGCGGAGAAGGTCACCGAAAACGTCCGGGCCTATATCCGGGGCATCAAGGACGCCAATCCCCATATGGCCTGTACCTGCAAGCATTTTCCCGGGGACGGATGGGACGAGCTGGATCCCCATAACTCCCCGGCGGTCAACGAATGCGAGCCGGAGGCCTGGCGGGCGACCTACGGAAAGGTATACCGCGCCCTGATCGAGGACGGGCTGGAGACGATCATGACGGGGCAGATTTCCCTGCCGCGGATGAGCCGGAGCTTCCGCCCGGGGATGACCGACGCGGAAATCATGCCCGCCACCCTGTCCCCGGAGCTGCTGCAGGATCTTCTGCGGAAGGAGATGGGCTTCAACGGCCTGATCATCTCCGACGCCTCCCACATGATCGGCATGGCCGGGATCATGAAGCGCAGCGAGGCGGTTCCCCGGGCCATCGCCGCCGGATGCGACATGTTCCTGTTCGCCAACGATTTCGAGGAAGACCTGGGCTACATGCGCGCCGGATACGAGAAGGGCATCATCACGGAGGAGCGGCTGGAGGACGCGCTGCGGCGGATTCTGGGCCTGAAGGCCCATCTGCGCCTGATGGACGAAAACGTCCGCTTCCCGAAGGCGGAGGGGCTGAAGGCCATCGGCTCGCCGGAACTGAAGGCCTTTACCGCGCAGGCGGCGGAGGCGGGGGTGACCCTGGTCAAGGATACGCGGAAGCTGCTGCCCATGAACCCCGAAGGGAAGCGGGCGCTGCTGGTTTACGTCCAGAGCACGCCCAATTCCAAGGCCTACGCGGGCGACCCGGTACGGGGAATCATCGCCGAGGAGCTGGAGCGGGTCGGCTTCCGGGTCGAGCAGTGTCCCAGCTTCTATGACCTGGAGGTCCAAAACGGGGTAAATCCCATGAACTTCGTCCGGATGATGCAGCCCGGGCGGCGGGAGGATTTCCGGGCCAAATACGACGTCGTGTTCGTTTTTGTGAACATCAAGGGCTACGCCCAGCGGAACGTGGAGCGGCTCAGCTGGTCCAGCGGCCACAGCATGGAGATGACCTGGTATAACGAGGAGGTGCCCACCGTCGGGGTGAGCCTCAACTATACCAACCATCTGGCGGATCTGGCCAATATTCATACGTTTATCAACGCCTACAGCCCCTGCCGGGAGAACATCCGGGCCGCGGCGGAAAAGATCGCCGGCCGGAGCCCCTTCCGGGGGAAGGCGGAGGAGACGGTCTTCTGCGGCCGGTGGGACACGAGGCTGTAAAACAGGATCGGGGCGGAGGAGCCGGGAAACAGACCGCCGGCCGGAGCCCCTTCCGGGGGAAGGCGGAGGAGACGGTCTTCTGCGGCCGGTGGGACACGAGGCTGTAAAAAAACGGAACAGCGCGCGGGAGGAAAGCGGCATGGTCATTCAGGATATCAGGATCAACGGGATTGAGCATCCCATCGGATACGATTTTCCCTTCGTTTCCGTCTCCTGGCGGGTCGGGGAGACGGCCAGCCTGGGCCCCGCGATGGAACAGGTCACCATCGCGGAGGACGAAAGCTTTGCCGCCCCGGTCTGGGAAAGGCGCGGGTCGCTCTCCTCCCTGGGGACGGAGGCGGCTTTTCCCCTGAAGCCCCGGACGCGGTATTATGTCCGGGTTTCCGTTACCGGGGACGGAGGCGACAGCGCCGAGGGCACGGCCTTCTTCGAAACCGGGAAAAGGGACGAGCCCTGGCAGGCCCAGTGGATCGGCACGGCGCCGGAGGACGGCTTCCATCCGGTGTTTTTCCGCGATTTTACCCTGGAAAAGCCGGCGGCGCGGGCGCGGATCTATGTGACCGGGCTGGGGCTGTATGAGGCGTTCCTGAACGGGGAGAAGATCGGCGGGGAGACGTTGATGCCCGGATTCACGGATTACCGGGAGCTGGTACAGGTCCAGACCTATGACGTATCCGCCCTGCTGCGGAAGGGAGAAAACCGGCTGGAGATCTTCTGCGGCAACGGATGGTATAAGGGCCGGCTGGGTTACGAGGGAAGGCGCGCGATCTTCGGCGACCGCTTTTCCGCCCTGGCGGAGCTGCGCGTGACGGCGGAGGACGGGGAGGAAACCGTCCTGGGAACGGACGGAAGCTGGCGGTATCGGGGGAGCGATTTCGAGGCCACCGACATCTATGACGGGGAAAACCTGAACCGCCTGCTCTGGCAGGGGAAGGTAAACCCGGAAAAGCCCGCCCGGGTGCTGGGACCCGCCGACCGGGAACCCCTGGCGGACCGGATGAGCCTGCCGGTCATCGTCAAGGACACGCTGAGGGTCGTGCGGGTCATCCATACGCCGGCGGGGGAAACCGTGCTGGATATGGGCCAGAATTTCGTGGGATATATCGAATATGACGCGGATTTCCCCGCGGGCACCCGGATCGTCCTCGATCACGGGGAGATTCTGCAGGACGGAAACTTCTACAACGAGAATTACCGCTCGGCGAAGGCGCAGATGATCTACGTTTCCGACGGGCGGAGGGAAACGGTGCGGGCGCACTTTACCTTCTTCGGCTTCCGCTATGTCCGGGTCGCCGGATGGCCGGGAGAGGTCTCCGAGGACGCTTTCCGGGGCCGGGTGGTCTATTCGGATCTGCAGGAGGCCTGCAGCCTGGTGACCCCGGACGCGAAGCTGAACCGGCTGTATCTGAATACCCTCTGGGGCCAGCGGAGCAATTTCCTGGATATGCCGACGGACTGTCCCCAGCGGGACGAGCGCCTGGGGTGGACCGGGGACGCCCAGGTCTTTTCGCCTACCGCCTGCTACCAGATGGACACCCGGGCCTTCTATCGGAAGTTCCTGCGGGATCTGCGGCTGGACCAGAAGCGCCGCGGCGGCGCCATCGCCAATTACCTGCCGAATCTGGGGGGCATGCCGGCGGGCTCCAGCGTCTGGGGAGACGTGGCGACCTTCCTGCCCATGACCCTGTATGAGGTCTACGGGAGCGAGGCGGATCTGCGGGAAGACTATCCCATGATGCGGGACTGGGTGCAGTGGATCCGCCGGCAGGACGACGAGCGGGGCGGGAAGCGCCTGTGGAACTTCGGCTTCCATTTCGGCGACTGGCTGGCCCAGGACGGCATGTCGCCCCAGAGCATGAAGGGCGGCACGGACGATTATTTCATCGCCAGCGCTTATTATCACGCCTCGGCGAAAAAGACGGCACGGGCGGCGGAGATCCTCGGATACGCGGAGGAGGCGGCGGATTTCGCCCGCCTGGCGGAGGAGGTTCGCGCGGCCATGCTGGACGAGTATTTCGCCCCCGGCGGCCGGCTGTGCGTCGATACCCAGACGGCCTATCTGGTCTGCCTGAATTTCGGCATCTATCGGAAGCGGGAAAGCGTGATCGAGGGGCTGAAAACCCGGCTGTACAAGGACGGCTACCATATCAGGGGCGGCTTCGTCGGCGCGACGATGATGAACCGGGTGCTGGCGGAGAACGGCCTGGAGGATCTGGCGGCCTACTTCCTGTTCCAGGAGGGCTATCCGGGATGGATGCACTGCGTCAATCTCGGCGCCACCACCATCTGGGAACGGTGGAACTCGGTGCTCGACGACGGGCATATCAGCGGCACGGGCATGAACAGCCTGAACCACTACGCCTACGGCTCGGTCATGGAATACGTTTATCGGGACCTGGCGGGCATCCGGCCCCTGGCCCCCGGCTTCCGCAAGGCGCTGCTGGCGCCCCAGGTCACGGGCCGGCTGGGCGAGATGGCGTTCGCCTACCGTTCCGCCAGCGGCGTCTTCGCCTCCCGGTGGAAGATCCTGCCGGACGGACAGATTACGGTGGGCTTTGATGTTCCCTTCGGCGCGGAGGCCGAGGCCTGGCTGCCGGGAACGGAGGAGAGGATCTCCCTGCGGGCGGGATCCTGGGAGAGGACCTACCGGCCGGAGCGGGATTTCCGCCTGAAATACGGATGGGATTCCCGCCTGGGCGAGATGGCGGACGATCCGGAGGCCCTGGCCATCCTGAAGGAGGATCTGCCGCCCGCCTACGCGCTGATCCAATCGGACGAAACGGACTTCCTGAACAGCAGCATGCGGGATCTGCAGACCCTGTTCTTCCGGGGCTTTAACCCGCCCATGGTGCAGGAGGGTGTGAAACGGCTCTTCACCATAAAATGGAAGACGGAATAAGGGACGAGAGGACGGCAGGGGAATGCCGGCCGTGACAGGGACCGTTTCGGAGAACAGGACGCGCCCGGCCAACCCGGCCGTGACAGGGACCGTTTCGGAGAACAGGACGCGCCCGGCCAACCCGGCCG
>CAMOGC010000106.1 GCA_946613955.1 uncultured Clostridia bacterium | reverse complement strand
CCTCCCTGGAGATCATCTCCGCCCTGGGGATCGTGGGAGGCTGCAACTGCCAGTTTGCCCTGCATCCCGACAGCTTTGAATACGCGGTCATCGAGGTCAACCCCCGGGTGTCCCGCTCCTCCGCCCTGGCCAGCAAGGCCACCGGCTACCCCATCGCCAAGGTGGCGACGCGGATCGCCCTGGGCTATACGCTGGACGAGATCAAAAACGAGGTTACGGGGAAGACCTGCGCCTGCTTCGAGCCCACGCTGGATTACGTGGTCGTCAAGATGCCCAAATGGCCCTTCGACAAGTTTCCCTCCGCCTCCCGGATCCTGGGGACCCAGATGAAGGCCACGGGCGAGGTCATGGCCATCGGGCCCACCTTCGAAATGGCCCTGATGAAGGCCGTGCGCGGGGCGGAAATCGGGATGGACACCCTGAACCGCGCCGCCGAGGACGGGGCGCCCCTGGAGGAGCGGCTCGCCCGGGCGGACGACCACCGGCTGTTTACGGTCTTTGAGGCCCTGAAGGCGGGGATCCCGGTGGAAAAGATCCATGAAATCACCCGCATTGACCCCTTCTTCCTCTGGAAGATGAAGCACCTGGCGGATTTCGAGGCGGAAATCGCCGGGGGCCTGACGGATGAGCAGTATTTCCGGGGCAAGCGCCTGGGCTATCCCGACGCCGCCCTGCGCCGGCTCAGCGGCCGGCAGGAGCTGCCCCGGGCGGCCTGTTCCTACCGGATGGTGGATACCTGCGCGGCGGAATTTGACGCGGAGACCCCGTATTTCTACGGCACCTTCGAGGAGGGGGCGGACGAATCGGCCCTCTTCCCCCGCAGCGGCCGCCCGGTCATGCTGGTGCTGGGCTCCGGCCCCATCCGCATCGGCCAGGGCATCGAATTCGACTATTCCTCGGTCCACTGCGTGTGGACCCTGCGGGATCTGGGCTATGACGTGGTCATCGTCAACAATAACCCGGAAACCGTCTCCACCGACTATGACACCGCCGATCGGCTGTATTTCGAGCCCCTGACGGAGGAGGACGTGCTCCGGGTCATCGAGGCGGAAAAGCCGGAGGGCGTGGTTGTGGCCTTCGGCGGGCAGACCGCCATCCGCCTCGTGCAGGCGCTGGACCGGCGGGGCATCCGCATCCTGGGAACCAGCGCCGACGGCATCGACCTGGCGGAGGACCGCTCCCGCTTCGACGCGCTGCTGGAGCGCTTCGGCATCCGCCGGCCCAAGGGGGAATCCGTCCTGACCCTGGAGGAGGCCCTGGCGGCGGCGGAGCGGCTGAGCTATCCGGTGCTGCTGCGGCCCAGCTACGTCATCGGCGGCCAGAACATGACCATCGCCCACCGGGACGCGGACGTGGTTACCTATATGAACCGCATCCTGGCCCACGGCATCGAAAACCCGGTGCTGGTGGATCAGTATATGCCCGGCATCGAGCTGGAGGTGGACGTCATCTCCGACGGGAAGGACGTGCTGATTCCCGGCATCATGCAGCATGTCGAGCGTGCCGGCGTCCACAGCGGGGATTCCATCGCCGTCTATCCGCCCTATACCCTGGACGACCACATGATGGACACGGTGGTGGCCGCCAGCGAAAAGCTGGCCCTGGCCCTGGGGACCCGCGGGCTGGTCAACATCCAGTATCTGGTGTTCCACGGGGAGCTCTACGTCATCGAGGTCAACCCCCGCGCCTCCCGTACCGTGCCGTATATCAGCAAGGTGACCGGCGTGCCGATGGTGGATCTGGCGGCCCGGGTCATGCTGGGGCAGCCCCTGGCCTCCCTGGGCTTCGGAACCGGGCTGCGCACGCCCCCGCCCTATTCCGCCGTCAAGGTGCCGGTCTTCTCCTTCGAGAAGCTCTCCGACGCCAATGCCTATCTGGGGCCGGAAATGAAATCCACCGGCGAGGTGCTGGGCATCGGCAAGAACGTCAGCGAGGCCCTGTTCAAGGGGCTCACCGCCGCCGGCATGCGCGTGACCGAGGCGGAGGACGAGGCGGGCGTGTTCCTCTCCGTGGCGGAATACGACTATCCCGAAGTCATCGAGGTCGCCCGCCGCTTCTATGATCTCCACTGCACCCTCTACGCCACCCAGGGGACCGCGGAAACCATCTCCCGCATGGGCATCCCTGTGCGGCCGGTGGCGGGCATCCGGGAGAGCGACCACGCCTTCGACCTGCTGGAAAGCGGCCAGGTGCAGTACATCATCTATACCGGCGCCCTGCTGGATGACACGGTCCAGGATTATATCGCGCTGCACCGGCGGGCCCTGGCCCTGGGCATTCCCTGCCTGACCTCGCTGGATACGGCCCGGGCCCTGGCGGACACGCTCCTGAGCCGCTATTCCGAAAGAAGCACGGAGCTGGTGGACCTCAACCACATGCGCGCCTCCCGCCAGACCCTGCGCTTTGTCAAGATGCAGGCCACGGGCAACGACTACATCGTCGTGGACGGCATGCGCGAGCCCATCCAGGGCATCGAGTCCCTCGCCGTCCGCCTGTGCGAAAACCATTTCGGCCCCGGTGCCGAGGGGCTGGCCCTGATCCTGCCCTCCGACCGGGCCGACGCGCGGCTCCGCCTCTTCAACCGGGACGGCACCGAGGGCGTCACCGGGGGCAACGCCATCCGCTGCGCCGCCCGGTATCTGAGCGACCGGGGGCTGGTTTCCGGCGAGGAAATCGCCATCGAGACGGCCGGCGGCGTCAGCCGGCTGAAAACCGTCAAGCGCTTCGGCCATGTCCAGTCGGTTACGGTGGACATGGGCCCGGTGGACTTCTCCCCGGCGGCGGTGCCGGTGCTGGTGGACAAAAACCCGGCGGTCGACGTTTCGATCCAGATCGGCGGCCCCAACCGGACCCGGACGGCCATCGAGCTGCAGCATTACCGGGTCACCTGCCTGTCGGTCGGCAACCCCCACTGCGTGGTCTTTACCGATCAGCCGGACCTGCTGGATCTGGCCCATATCGGCCCCCAGTTCGAGCATTCGAAACTCTTCCCCAACCGGGTGAACACGGAATTCGTCCGGGTCGTGAACCCGACGACCCTGCGCATGCGCTGCTGGGAGCGGGGCAGCGGGGAAACCATGGCCTGCGGCACCGGCGCGTGCGCGGCGGTGGCGGCGGCGGTGGTTAACGGATACTGCCGGGAGGGCACCGATGTCCAGGTGCAGGTGCCCGGCGGCAACCTCTATGTCCGCTATGAGGGCGGGCGCGTCTCCCTCCGGGGCGGCGTCGCCCAGGTTTACGAGGCAACCATCGAATACTGATCCCCGGCCAGGGGCCGGAACGTGATAAAGGAGGCATCCGAGATATGTCCAATTGCGCGATTGTCGGCATCAACTGGGGCGACGAGGGCAAGGGCCGCATGGTCGACCTGCTGACCAGCCGCTATGACGTGGTGATCCGCTATCAGGGCGGCGGCAACGCCGGCCATACCGTCATCAACGAATACGGGAAATTCGCCCTGCATCTGCTGCCCTCCGGCATCTTCCGTCCGGGCGTGGTCAACGTGCTGGGCAGCGGCGTGGCCCTGGATCCGGAAAACCTCTGGACCGAGATTCAGCAGGTGCGCGCCCAGTGCGTCCCCATCACGCCGGAAAACCTGAAGATCAGCGAGCGGGCGTCCCTCCTGCTCCCCTGGCACCGGCAGCTCGACGGGCTGGAGGAGGCCCGGCTGAAGGACAAAAAGTACGGCTCCACCCGCCAGGGAATCGCCCCCTTCTATTCCGACAAGTATCAGAAAAAGACCCTCCTGGCCGGCGAGCTGCGGGATCCCCACGCCCTGCGGGAGCACGCGATGCAGCTGCTGGAGTGGAAAAACCTGACCCTGACCGGCGTCTACGGCGCCGCGGCCGAAACCCCGGAGCACCTGCTGGCCTGGCTGCAGGAATGGGGGGAGAAGATCCTGCCCTTCGTCTGCGATACCACCTCCTTCCTGCGGGAGGCCCAGAAGGACGGCAAGCGCTTCCTCTTCGAGGCCCAGCTGGGCGCCCTGCGGGATCTGGATTACGGCATCGTGCCCTATACCACCTCCTCCAACACCATCGCGGCCTTTGCCCCGGTGGGCTCCGGCATCCCCTCCGCGAAGGTGGACGAGGTAATCGGCGTGGTCAAGGCCTATTCGACCTGCGTGGGCGAGGGGCCCTTCGTCTGCGAGATGTTCGGGGAGGAGGCCGAGCGGCTGCGCACCGCCGGCAATGAATACGGCGCGAAAACCGGGCGTCCCCGCCGGGTGGGCCCGATCGACCTGGTCGCCACCCGCTACGGCGTGGAGGTGCAGGGCGCGACGGGCATCGCCCTGACCAAGCTGGACGTGCTGAGCGATCTGGCGGAAATCCCCGTCTGCGCCCGGTATGAGCTGGACGGAAAGGAAATCGACGATTTCCCCTTCCCCACCCGCCTGAAGGACTGCAAGCCCGTGATGACCACCATGCCCGGATGGCGGGAGGATATCTCCGCCGCGCGGAAATGGGAGGATCTGCCCGCCGCCGCCCGGAACTATGTCGAGATGATCGAGCGGGCGATCGGCTGCCCCATCACCTACGTCTCCGTCGGAGCGGACCGGGACGCCTGCATCGTCCGCCAGAAGTAAGGCGGGCGCCGGAAGGTGCGCGCAGCGTCGGACGGTCCTGACCGGCCCCATCCCGCGCGCCCTCGGAACGTCCGCGTCCTCCGCGAGCCATCAAAGAAAGGAAAAGCCATGTACGACCGCTATGAATCCCCCCTTTCCTCCCGCTACGCCTCCCCCTATATGCTTTCGCTCTTCTCCGCCCGCACCCGCATCCGGACCTGGCGCCGCCTGTGGACGGAGCTGGCCCGGGCGGAAAGCGAGCTGGGGCTGCCCGTTTCGGAGAGCCAGGTGGCGGCCCTGGAGAGGGAAATTGACAACATCGATTTTGACGCCGCCGCGGCCCGGGAAAAGGAAGTCCGCCATGACGTTATGGCCCACGTCCACGCCTACGGCCTGGCGGCGCCGGAAGCCGCCGGCATCATTCATCTGGGGGCCACCAGCTGCTATGTGACCGATAACGCGGATCTGATCCTCTATCGGGACGCCCTGCGGTATCTCCGCGGGGAGCTGCTGGGCGTCATGGCGAATCTGGCCGCCTTCGCAGACAAATACAAGGCCCTCCCCACCCTCGGCTACACCCATTATCAGCCGGCCCAGCCGGTCACCGTCGGAAAGCGCGCCGCCCTCTGGCTGCAGGATCTGGCGGCGGATCTGGAGGAGCTGGATTTCGTCCTGGCCCATATTCCCTTCCTGGGCTGCCGGGGCGCCACGGGGAGCGAGGCCAGCCTCCTGGAGCTCTTTGAGGGCGACGGGGAAAAGGTCGAGGAGCTGAACCGGCGCCTGCGGGACCGCTTCGGCTTCCCGCGGCTCTTTGACGTCTGCGGCCAGACCTATCCAAGGAAGCTGGACAGCCGGATTCTTTCCTGCCTGAGTGCCATCGGCCAGAGCCTGTACCGCATGGCCGAGGATCTGCGCCTCCTGCAGCATGACCGGCAGGTGGAGGAGCCCTTCGAGGATCATCAGATCGGCTCCTCAGCCATGCCCTATAAGCGCAACCCCATGCGCTGCGAGCGGATCTGCTCCCTGAGCCGCTATCTGATGGCGGATTCCCTGAACGCCGCCATGACCGCCTCCACCCAGTGGCTGGAGCGCACCCTGGACGATTCCGCCAACCGGCGGATCTCCCTGCCGGAGGGCTTCCTCTGCG
>CAMOGC010000105.1 GCA_946613955.1 uncultured Clostridia bacterium | reverse complement strand
GAAAAGCCCGCGCCCGGAATCGTGCACAGCCAACGGGAATACGGAGGGCGGAAACGGCGCAGCGAAAAGCCTGTGCCCGGAATCGTGCACAGCCAACGGGAATACGGAGGGCAGAAACGGCGCGGCGATACGCCCGCGCCCGGAATCACGCACGGCCCTGGGGCGGGACCCGGGACGCGGGCGTCAAAGCCGGACGAATCCGGGCGGAGGGAGCCCGTCAGCCCAGAAGGGCCTTCAGGCGGTTATAGTATTTCGCTTCCTCCGCCTCGGTATACTTTCCCGCCAGGAACAGGGGAAGCACCTCCTTGCGGAAGGTTTCCCAGGAGGCGGCTTCCTCCCCGGGCATGATCGGGTAGAAGAGGGCGCCGGCCGCGTGGGCGGAAATCCCGTCGCTGTCCGTGTCCCCCAGGAGCAGCGCTTTGACCCCCGGGGCGCACTGGGACATGGCCTTTTGCAGCTGGACGGTTTTGCTGCCGTCGTCCTGGCTCATGAGAAAATCCACATAGGGCGTCAGCCCGTTGACGCCCCAGTCCTTTTCCAGCCCGGCCCGACCCGCGGAGGAGACCACCGCCGTGGCGGCCTTTCCCCAGGCCTCCTCCAGGGCCTCCCGGACGCCCGGATAGGGCCCGAGCCCCTCGCAGGCGGCGGAGAAGAGTTCGTCCGCCCGGTCGGACCAGGCCAGCACCTTCTCCAGCTCTGCGGAGGGGTGCTTTTTCAGCCACGCGCGAAGAGTGACGGGGCTGTATTTTTTTTCCCCCGCGACGTAGGCCCGGAAGTCCGAAAGATCCGGCAGCTCCCTCCGGCCGGGAAACTCCTTCTCCAGCTGCTCAAAGACCGCGAGGGTGCCGGGGAAGCGGTTGATGCCCCGGGTGGCGGAAAAGAGGTTGACCTGCTTTTCGATTTCGGCAAAGCGCCCGGCCAGATCCTCCGGCAGGGGCCAGATTTCCAGGGCGGCGGGAATGAAGGCGTCCAGATGCTTGATGTTCATGGAGTCAAAGGCGGTTCCGTCGGAATCGACGCCGATGAGAAAAGCGGATGGAAGCATGGTTCGGGCTCCTTTCTGTTTGCGGGATTTGATCAATCCTCGTCCGGGATCTGGTTGAGGGCGGCGTTAATGTCCTCGAGCATTTCCTTCGGGGTGTTTTCGTGCTCCAGGATCCCCTTGAGGCTCAGGCCCAGGGGGATGACCTTCGTTTCCGTCAGTGTCTGGAAGAGCGCGGGAATCTTCTCCCGCAGGACCTCCCGGGCGGCGGGGGTGTCCAGCAGCTGATCCGTCCGGGTCTGGATGGAAAGGTAGCCCTGGCGGGTATAGGCGTCGCCCTGGAGGAACCAGTTGGTGACGGCGCCCTCCGCCTCCGGCAGGGCGTAGGAGGGATCCGGCGAGACGACCCGCTCCAGGACGCAATCGTCCCTGCATTCGCCGGAGAGAGCGGTGAGCCGGTTTTCGCCCATCCGCAGGGGAACGTTTTCGAAGACGGCCGTTCCGTTTTCGGCTTCGGCCGTTCCGAAAAGGCGGTCCTCCAGGTACAGGGAGACGGAGGGCAGATTGGTATAGACCTTCACGGCGATTGTATCCCGATCCCGGCGGGCGAAGCGGCGGCCGCACAGATGGACGAAGGGATCGGCGGACCAGCGGGACTTATAGTAATAGAAGGCATCCTTTTTCACCGCCCGGTCCCAGGAAACCAGTCCCTTCAGGTTCCGGGCCCGGACGCCGCCCTCGTTTCGCCGGGAAGAATGGAAATCGAACATGTTCCAGACGAAGCTGCCCCAGAGCCAGGGCCGGGAGGCGATCTGGGGATAGACCGTCTCGTGCCAGAGGGCCTGGTATTCCTCGGAATAATCCTTGAGATGGGGGGATTCGGAATGGAGGGCGGGGTTGCCGTCCACGCCGTATTCGCTGATCCCCAGGGGCACCTCGCCGCGGCGGGCGTGGAAGCGGTCCAGCCAGGGGCCGTAATCCTCGGGACGGCCGTAATACCAGCCGAAATAGAGGTTGTAGCCCACCATCTCCGTAACGCCGTTGAGGCGGCTGGAGGCCCGCATGGGATAGAGGTTGGCGCAGGCCGTGGGCCGGAGGGGATCCAGGGCATGGGCCGTCTCGCGCAGCTTTTCGCATTCCGCGCTCATGAAGGGGGCGTCCTGGAACATGGCGATTTCGTTCTGGAGGCCCCAGCAGAAGATCGAGGGATGATGCATGTTCTGGAGGATCAGCTCCGTCAGCTGATCCCGGGCGTTTTCCAGCAGATCCGGATCCTCGGTCATCTTCAGCATGGGGATTTCCGCCCAGGCCAGCAGGCCCCTTTCATCGCACAGGTCATAGGTGAAGGCCGGATGCTGATAATGGGAGAGGCGCACGGCGTTGGCGCCGATGTCCCGGATCAGGTCGAAATCCTCCCGGATCTGATCCTCGGTGGCGGCGGCGAGGACGCCCGCCCGGTCCTGATGCCGGGCGACGCCCCGCAGGCGGACGGGCTCCCCGTTAAGCAGCAGCCCCCGGTCCGGCGTCATGGCCAGGGAGCGGAAGCCGATTCGCAGACATACCTCGTCCGACGGAGCGTCCGGGGTCCCTGTTTCCGGGGACGATTCCGGAATTCCGGCTCCCGAAGGAGCACCCGTGCCTTTTGCTTCAGCAGGAGCCCCGGGAATTCCGGCCCCCGAAGGAGAAACCTCGCGTCCCGTCTCCGGGAAGGCATCCATATCTTCCGGATAGAGCCGGGCGCGGAGGGTATAGAGGGGCGCGCCCTTCTCTCCCTGCCACAGGCGCGGGGAGGGAAGGATCAGCTCCGCCGGCGCTTCCCCGGCGCTCCAGAGGGAGACCGTCTCGTTTCCCTCCGGATCCAGCAGGGTATACCGAACCCGGCCCGCGGCGCCCTCCGGCAGGCGGCATGCCGCCCGGACCAGGCCGGCGCCATCCTCCCGGAGACCGGCGGAAACCCGCACGCCGTCGGTTCCGAAATCATCGCGCCGGAAATGCAGGGAATCGCAGCAGAGCAGCTCCACCTTCCGATACAGGCCGCCGAAGACCGTGAAATCCCCGAAATGGGGGGAGACCTTTTCGTTCAGCCGGTTGTCCAGATAAACCGAGACGCAAAGAGAACCCGCGGCGGCCGCCGCCTCCGGAAGACGGAAGCGGAAGCGGGAATAGCCCCCGGCGTGGCTTCCCAGGAAGATTCCGTCCGCGAACACCCGGCAGCACTGATCCGCCCCGTCGAAGGAAAGATAGAAGACCTTCCCGCCCTTCGGAAGGGAAAGGGTTTTCCGATAGACCGCCAGCCCGCGGCCGGGATCCTCCTCCCGGAACCAGGAATGGGGCAGGGAAACCGCCTCGGCCAGGGAAGGGTCAAAGGCGTCGTCGGCCGTGATCTCTTCCAGAAGACGGCCGGGAAGGCGGTGAAAGAGCCAGTCCTCCATCAGGGGATAAGCTTTCGTCATGGAAATCCCTCCTTCGATAACCGCGGGCGACGCCGCGAAAGTGAATCAGCGATCCATGTTCCGGGACGCAAAGGGCCGCCGGCCCCGCCGGAAAAAAGCGCGGCGGGGGCACACGGCAGCCTCCCTACGAGGAAAGCCGGGTGGCCTTCCGGTATTCCATGGGGGTCTGGCCGTGGATCTTCCGGAAGGTCCGGGAGAAATAGTTGGCGTCGGAGAAGCCGCACTGCTCGGCGATTTCCTGCATGCTGGCGGAGGAGGCGCTGAGCAGCTTCAGGGACCGCTGCACCCGGATCCGGTTGATGTATTCGGTAACGGTGGCCCCGACTTCCTTATGAAAACGGGTGGAGAGGTAATTCTTGTTGACGGAGAACTGGCGGGCGACGCTGTCCAGCGTCAGGGGCTCCACATAATGGAAATCGATGTAGTTCAGGGCCTTCCGGACGGGATCGGAATACTGCTCCCGGGAATAGACCTGCACCAGGCGGCAGTATCCCCGGACCATCTTGGGCATCAGCAGATTCAGATGGGGCATATCCTCCACCGCTTCGATTTCCTGGACATACTGGCCGGAGAGCCCGTCGATATACAGGGGATGGACGGCGGCCTGCTCCGCCGCCTTGCGGAAAAGGGTGTTGGCGGCGATGACCATGTCCTTGGCGTCCCGCAGGTCGTCGGAGACCCGCTTGTCCAGCCTGAACCCCATGAACTGATTCTGCTGGTAGATGGCCTCGGAGATGTCGGCCCGGCGGATGGCGTCCAGCAGGGCGGCTTCCACCTCATAGCGGGCCTCGATGGCCGAATAGGGAATGGCGGACAGGGCGATGGCCGGCTTTTCCCGGGCCTCGCCCATCCGGTCATACCGGACGGTCCGGATGGACACGTCCGGGTTGGCCAGGTAGCGGCTCAGCAGGCTGTTGAACATCTGGCGCCAGGGGAGGGGATCCTGAATGACGGGAATGCGCTTGAAAAACCACTGCAGGGCCTCCCGCGAGGATTCGGAGAGACCCTGCCGCCTCAGCAGGACGTCGAAATCCCCGGGCATAACGGTATGATGCACGTAGGGGCCGAAAAAGCCGAAATTTCCCGCGTCCTCCGCGGCGCCGGGGAAAACCAGATAATGCAGGCCGAAGTCGTCCTGAAAGGAAATGACGTTATCCTCCGGCACCAGATTCATGATATTCCGGACATAGGAAATATAGTCAAAGTCTTCATAGAGCTGATCCCGGAACTGGAAATCCAGGGAGGAGGCTTCGTCCCGCCCGCAGTCCGGGCTGAGAAAGAGAAACTGGACCCGCCAGGAGCCCACCAGATCCCGGAACACGTCCCGGAGATTCATCATAATCACGGACAACACCCCAAAGCAGTGAATTTCATGCTAAAAGTAACATACAGACCCATCGAAATCAAGTACAAATGAAAATTGTGCTAAAACATCTGAAATGCCGCCGTTTTTTCGGGAGGGGAAAAATGGTATTCTTTTTACCGTAAAACACACTTGCGGAGGCAGGACGTTTCCCAACGACCAAAAAAGCGAGACGATGAAGATGGAAAAGGAAATCATTTTCGAAGCGAGGCACATGCGCAAGGAATTCGGCCCGACCATCGCCCTGAAGGACGTGGACTTTGTGCTGCGCCGCGGCGAGATCCGGGGGCTGGTGGGCGAGAACGGGTCCGGGAAGTCCACGATCATGTCTATTGCCTCCGGCATGCAGCCCGCCACCCGGGGCGAAATGTTCTACAAGGGGCAGCCCTGGAAACCCGGCAGCATGGTCGAGGCGCAGGACGCCGGCATTTCCATGATCCTGCAGGAGGCCAACACCATTCCCGGGGTCACGGTGGCGCAGAACATCTTCAGCGGCCACGAGGCGGAGTTTTCCAAATTCGGCCTCATCAATATGGCGAGAATGAAAAACGAGGCGCAGAAGGTGCTGGAAAAATTCGGCATCGGCCACATCAGGGCCGGCGACCTGATCGACCGCTACACCTTCGAGGATCGGAAGCTGGTCGAGCTGGTGCGCTGCGTGACCGACCAAACGGAAATCCTGGTTGTGGACGAAACGACGACGGCCCTCTCCCTGGAAGGCCGCGAGATCCTGTATAAGCTGATCCACCGGATGGCGGAGCAGGGCAAGGGCATCGTGTTCGTGTCCCACGATATGGACGAGATCCTCGAGCAGTGCACGGACCTGACGGTGCTGCGGGACGGCGAAATCATCGGGCATCTGACCCGGGAGGAAATGGACGCGCCCGACGCCGTAAAGACCATCCGCTACATGA
>CAMOGC010000104.1 GCA_946613955.1 uncultured Clostridia bacterium | reverse complement strand
CAGATCCGCCATAAACCGGATCATCCGCCGGAGACGGCGAAGGTCGTGACGATTCACCCCTTTCCAGGGAAAGGATAGAAGCGTTCTCATGAAAAAACGTAAAATGAAAACCCCGGCGCGCGGCCGGGGCTTTTTCATGGGGCGGGGATCAGTCGCAGCGCTCGTCGATGATGCCTGAATGTTTTGCCCTGAAGAAGAGAAAAAGATGCCCTCCCGCCGCTTGTCAGAAGGAAGGGGATTGTCTATAATGAATTGTTGGGCCGCCCGGACAGACCGGGCCGCCGGGAATAACCCGTCACAGACGGGCCAGGGAGGAAACAGCATGGATATTCGGAACATTCCCCACGGGGATATGCCCGGGGACAGCGTACAGATCGGGGAGGAGCACATCCGGAAGGCGGAGATTATTTTTCCCGAACTGCTTCGGGAGATGGAGACCCTGGGAAAGGAAAAGACCGTGATCTGCGTCTGCGGCGGCAGCGGCGTGGGCAAGAGCGAGATTGCCTCCCTGCTGGGGGCCATGCTGCGGGAGCGGGGCTGCGGAACCTACGTCCTTTCCGGGGACAATTATCCCCGCCGGATTCCGAAAAAGAACGACGCGGAGCGGCTTCGGGTTTATGAGACCGAGGGCGAGGAGGGCCTGCGCGCCTATCTGGGCTCCCCGAAGGAGATCGATTTCGACGAGGTTCAGGGGATTATCGACGCCTTCCACGCGGGGAAAAGCCCCATCCGGCTCAAGCGCATGGGCCGGGAGGAAAACGAGCTGTGGTATGACGAGGTGGATTTCAGCGAAACCCAGGCCCTGATCATCGAATGGACCCACGGGAACAGCGATTATCTTCACGGCGTGGATCTGCCGATCTTCCTTTATTCCACCCCGGAGGAAACCCTGGCCCACCGGCTGGCCCGGCATCGGGACGGGGGCGCGGACAGCCCGTTTACGACCATGGTGCTGGGAATGGAGCAGGACATGCTCCACCATCAGGCGCGGAAGGCCCGGATCATCGTGACCAAGCCCGGGGAGATTATTTCCTATGAGGAATATACCCGGCGGGCGGGAAAGTAAGAAAGGGAACGGAAATGAGCGGAACGAAGAACGACCTGCGGCCCATGCTGAACGCCTATCCGGACAGCGTGGGGGGCAGCATGAAGGCCTGGGTGCGATTCCTGCGGAAGGAAGAGATGAAGGACGTGTTTTCCTCCTTCTATATCCTGCCCAGCCTGTATCATACGGATCTGGACCGGGGTTTCTCCGTGCAGGACTACGGGCTGGAAAAAAATCTGGCCCGGGAGGAGGATCTGAAGGCCCTGCGGGAAAGCGGCATCGACCTGAAGCTGGATTTCATCCTGAATCACGCCTCCGTCCTGTCCCCCCAGTTTCAGGATCTGATTCAGAAGGGGGACGAGTCCCCCTACCGGGATTTCTTCATCGACTGGAACCGGTTCTGGGAAGGACACGGGCGAATGACCCCGGAGGGCTATATTCAGCCGGACGAGGCCGAAATCAAAAACATGTTTTTCCGCAAGCCGGGGCTGCCGCTGCTGATGGTCCGCTTTCCCGACGGGACGGACCGGCCGTACTGGAACACCTTCTATCAGAAGGTCTGGGAGGAAAAGGGCAAGCGGAAATATCTGGGCCAGATGGATCTGAACATCCAGAGCCCCCTGGTCTGGGACTTTTACCGGGAAACCCTGAAAACCATCGCCGGATACGGAGCCCGCATCGTCCGGCTGGACGCCTTCGCCTACGCGCCCAAGGCGCCGGGGCGGAAGAATTTCCTGAACGAGCCGGAAACCTGGGAGCTGTTGGATCGGGTCAGCGCCCTGGCGGCGGAATACGGCCTGATCTGCCTGCCGGAGATTCACGCGAGCTACGGCGAGGGCATGTATCGGGTGCTGGCGGAGAAGGGCTACATGACCTACGACTTCTTCCTGCCGGGGCTGCTGCTGGACGCCATCGAGCGCAAGGACGGGAGCCTTTTGTGCGCATGGGGCCGGGAAACCGTTGAGAAGGGCATTCGGACGGTCCACATGCTGGGATGCCACGACGGGATCCCCCTGCTGGATCTGAAGGGACTGATGCCCGAGGAGCGGATCGGGGAGATGATCGACCTGGTGGTTTCCCGGGGCGGATACGTCAAGAACCTCCACGGCCAGAAGAATATGTATTATCAGGTCAACGCCACCTACTTCAGCGCCCTGGGGGAGGACGAGCGGAAGATGCTCCTGGCCCGGGCGATTCAGCTCTTCATGCCCGGGAAACCCCAGATCTGGTATCTGGATCTGCTCTGCGGGAAAAACGATCACGAGGCCGTCGCCCGGGCCGGGGAAGGGGGCCATAAGGAAATCAACCGCACCAATTACGACATGGAGCGGGCGGAGGAGGCCCTGCAAAATGACTGCGTCCGGCGGCAGATCGAGCTGATCCGCTTCCGCAACACCCATCCGGCCTTCGACCCGGCGGCGGAGATTACGCTGGAAAGCGAAGGCTCCAGGCTGTGGATCCGGTGGGCCCGGGGCGAGGACCGGGCCGAGCTGAAGGCCGATCTGGAGACGATGGACTTTACGGTTCTGGGATAAAGGGAGAGGAAAAGATGGACGAGTTTCACTGGATCCGGGTGGAGGCGGAGGGCCGCCTGTTCACCCTGAAGAGCAAAAACACCGAATACCAGATCTGGGCCGATCCCCATGGGCTGCTGAACCACCTGTACTGGGGGAAGGCGGTGTCCCAGGATCTTCGCGGAAGGCTGCGGAAGATGGACCGGGGGTTCTCCGGCAATCTGTATGAGACCGCCGAGGACCGGGGCTATTCGGTGGACACCCTCCCGATGGAATACCCGGTCGGCGGCGCGGGGGATTACCGGACGCCGGCTCTGCGCCTCGCGCTGGCCGACGGCAGCCGGTCCGCTGATCTTCGCTTCGCCGGATACCGGCTGATCCGCGGGCGGGAATCCCTGAAGGGGCTGCCTTATGTCCGGGCGGGAGAAGAAACGGAAACCCTTGAGATCGGCCTGAGGGACGTGGCCGGCGCCTTCTCCGTCCTGCTGCGATACAGCGTATGGCCCGAGGAGGACGCGGTCATCCGCTCGGCGGAGATTATCAACGACGGGAGCGCCCCGCTGATTCTCGAAAAAGCGGCTTCCGCGGCGCTGGACGGCCTGCGGGGCCCGAACTCCCTCCTGCATTTCCACGGCCGCCACGCGGCGGAGCGGACGCCGGAGCGGCTGCCCGTGCCCCACGGAAATCTGGCCCTGGGGTCACAAAGAGGCATGTCCAGCCATCACGAGAATCCCTTCGTCATCCTCTGCGGGGAGGAAACCGGGGAGGACGCCGGGGAATGCTGGGGCAGCATGCTGGTTTATTCCGGCAACCATCTCGAGGAGGCGGGCCTGGATCAGGCGAACAGCCTCCGGTTTGTGACGGGTATTCACCCCACCGGCTTTTCCTGGCATCTGGCGCCCGGGGAAAGGTTCCAGACCCCGGAGACCATCCTGATCTTCAGCGACGCGGGCTTCAACGGCCTGAGCGGGCGGTATCACCGGCTGCTGAACCGCTACGTGCTGCCGGAAAACCCGATGGGCCACCCGGTGCTGCTCAACAGCTGGGAAGCCTGCTATTTCAATTTCGACGCGGAGAAGATCCTGGCTCTGGCGGAGGAGGCGAAAGGGCTGGGAATGGATCTGCTGGTGCTGGACGACGGATGGTTCGGCCGCCGCGAAAGCGACAATTCCAGCCTCGGCGACTGGAAAACCAACGAGGAAAAGCTGGGATGCAGCCTGCGGGAGCTGTCGGAGAGAATCCACGAAAAGGGCCTGAAATTCGGCCTGTGGGTCGAGCCGGAGATGATCAGCGAGAACTCGGATCTGTTCCGGGCCCATCCCGAATGGGCCATCCGGGAGCCGGGCCGGGCGCCGATTATCGGCCGGCAGCAGCTGGTGCTGGATATGGCGAATCCGCAGGTGGTGGATTATCTTTTCGATACCCTCTCCGCCCTGGTGGACGAGGGGAAGATGGAATACATCAAATGGGATTTCAACCGCTCCGTCTGCAACTGGTACAGCCACGCGCTGCCGGCGGACCGGCAGGGAGAGGCGCCGCACCGCTTCATGCTGGGCACCTACGATCTGCTGTTCCGGCTGCGGGAAAAATATCCGGCGCTGCTGATCGAGGGGTGCTCCGGGGGCGGCGGCCGCTTCGACGCGGGCATGCTGTTCTTCAGCCCGCAGATCTGGTGCAGCGACAACACGGATCCCATCGACCGGCTGACCATCCAGAAGGGTACATCCTACGGCTATCCGATCCGATCCATGGGAGCCCACGTTTCCGCCTCCCCGAATCACCAGAGCGGCCGGACGACGCCCCTTCGCGCCCGCGGCGCCGTCGCCATGGCGGGCACATTCGGATACGAGCTGGATCCCGGGAAGCTGTCCGCGGAGGAGAAGGAAGAAATCAAAGCCCAGATTGCCGCCTATCGGGAACAGACGGACCTGATTGACCGGGGAAGCTATTACCGGCTGACCCTGCGGGAGGGCGCTTTCGGATGGATGCTGGTTTCCCCGGAGAGGGATGAAGCCCGGGTCACCGTGGTCTGCCGCGAGCCGGAGGCCAACGGCCGGTTCCTGTATGCCCGGCTGCGGGGGCTGGATCCGGAGAGGGTTTACCGGGAAGAATCCATGGGGCTCCTGTGGACCGGCGCGGCTCTGATGTATGCCGGGGTCACGCTGCCCGAGCCCATGGGGGACTATCCGGTCTATACCCTTCACCTTCGGGCGGAAGAATAACAGGCGGCGGTCGGCGTTTGCGCGAAGGCCTGTGCCGGGGCGTTTTGGAAGGAAGCCGCCGGAGGCACGGGGAGAACCGCCCCGGAAAACCGGCCGGAGCGGCCTCCGGCGCCGGAAATTCCGTTGACACCGCCGCGAAAAGTAGTGTAAAATACCCGGAGGCGATGGGAAACCGTCCCTTCGCGAGATCGAAAAAGGAGTAATGGTAAAAATGAAGATTCTGGTCGTTAACGCGGGCTCCTCTTCCCTGAAGTATCAGCTGATCGACATGGACGGGGAAAAAGAACTGGCCAAGGGGCTGGTGGAGCGCATCGGCATCGAGGGCAGCCGCATGAAGCATTCCGCCGGCGAGAAATCCACGGTGATCGAGGAAGCCATCCCGGATCACGAGGCCGCCGCCCAGCTGATGCTGAAGATCCTGCAGGATCCGGAATACGGCGTGATTAAGAGCACGGACGAGATCGGCGCCGTCGGCCACCGCGTGCTGCACGGCGGAAGCCATTTCACCGCCTCCGTCCGGGTCAACGAAGAGGTTAAGCAGGCGATTCGCGACTGCTTCCCCCTGGGCCCGCTCCACAATCCCGCCAACCTGATGGGCATCGAAGCCTGCGAAAAAGTCATGAAGGGGACGCCCCAGATCGCCGTTTTCGATACCGCCTTCCACCAGACCATGCCCCCCAAGGCCTACATGTACGGCATTCCGAAGATGTATGAGGAAAAGCTGCACGTCCGCCGCTACGGCTTCCACGGGACCAGCCACCGCTACGTCAGCCGCCGGGTTTGCGAATTCCTGGGCATCAGCCCCATCGGCAAGAAGATCATCATCTGCCATCTGGGCAACGGCTCCAGCCTGAGCGCCGTCATGGACGGAAAATGCCAGGATACTTCGATGGGCCTGACGCCTCTGGAAGGCCTGCTGATGGGAACCCGCTGCGGCAGCTGCG
>CAMOGC010000103.1 GCA_946613955.1 uncultured Clostridia bacterium | reverse complement strand
CGGGACAACGTCATCGACGGCTACATCAACCAGAACGAGGAGGACGTCTGCGCCGAGGGCGTCTGGCAGCGGTATTTCTCCGCCCGGCCGGAGCCCTTTACCCGGGAGGAGCAGCGGGCGTATCTGGCGGGGATCCGGGGCGTGGCCCTGGGCTCCGACGCCTTCTTCCCCTTCAGCGACAACATCGAGCGGGCCATCCGCAGCGGCGTCAGCTATATCGCCGAGCCCGGCGGCTCCATCCGGGATGACGCGGTCATCGCCTGCTGCGACGAGCACGACGTTACGATGTGCTTTACCCATATGCGGCTGTTCCATCATTGAGCGGAGGAAAAACATGAAAATCATGGTCATCGGCGGCGGAGGCCGCGAGCACGCGATCATCAGGAAGCTGAAGGAAAATCCGGCGGCGGAGACGATCTACGCCCTGCCGGGCAACGGCGGCATCGCCCGGGACGCGGTCTGCGTGCCCATCGGGGCGAAGGACATCCCGGCCATCACGGCCTTCGCGAAAGAACAGGGGATCGACTACGCCGTCGTGACCCCGGACGATCCGCTGGCCCTGGGCTGCGTGGACGCCCTGGAGGCGGAAGGCATTCCCTGCTTCGGCCCCCGGCAGCGGGCGGCGATGATCGAAAGCAGCAAGGTTTTCGCCAAGGATCTGATGGCGCGCTACGGCATCCCCACGGCGGCCTGCCGGGTGTTTGACGACCCGGCGGCGGCCCTGAGCTACGTGGAAACCGCCCCGCTGCCCGCCGTCGTCAAGGCGGACGGCCTGGCCCTGGGCAAGGGCGTCATCATCGCCTTTACCCGCCAGGAGGCCAGGGACGCCGTCCGGGCCATGATGACCGAAAAGAAATTCGGCGACAGCGGAAGCCGCGTCGTCATCGAGGAATTCCTCGAGGGGCCGGAGGTTTCGGTGCTGGCCTTTACGGACGGGGAAACGGTGGTTCCCATGGTCTCCAGCATGGACCACAAGCGCGCCGGGGACGGGGATACCGGCCTGAACACCGGCGGCATGGGCACCGTCGCGCCCAACCCCTATTATACCCCGGAGGTGGCGAAGACCTGCATGGAGCGGATCTTCCTGCCGACGATCCGGGCCATGAAGGCGGAGGGCCGGGAGTTCCGGGGCTGCCTGTATTTCGGCCTGATGATCACCCGGGAGGGCCCGAAGGTCATCGAATACAACTGCCGCTTCGGGGATCCGGAGACGCAGGTGGTGCTGCCGCTGATGGAAAGCGACCTGCTGGAGACGATGCGGGCGGTGACCGAGGGCCGGCTGAAGGATACGGAGGTCCGCTTCCGCGAGGGCGCGGCCTGCTGCCTGGTGCTGGCGTCGAAGGGCTATCCCGAGGCCTATGAGAAGGGCGCGGAGATCCGGATTCCGGAAAAAACCTGGCCCCATGTGTTCGTGGCCGGCGCGGCGGAAAAGGACGGAAAACTGGTGACCTCCGGCGGCAGGGTGCTGGGCGTGACGGCCGTGGCGGACAGCCTGCCCGAGGCCGTAAAGGAGGCCTACGCCCTGGGCGACACGATCGATTTTGAGACGAAATATTTCCGCCGGGATATCGGCCGCCGGGCGCTGAAGGCGATCTCCTCCTCCGTGCGGCGGATCTATGTCGAAAAAAAGCCCGGCCTGGATCAGGAGGCGGAGGCCCTGCGGCGGGAGGCGGTGGAGTTTCTCGGGCTGAAGGGGCTGAAGAAGGTCCGCCTGCTGAACCGATATGACACGGAGGGCCTGTCGGAGGCGCTCTTTGCCGCCGCCGCGGGCACGGTCTTTTCCGAACCCCCGGTGGACGACACGTATGCCGAGCCGGATTTTGACGGGGCCGCGGCGGTGTTCGCCGTGGAATACCTGCCGGGCCAGTTTGACCAGCGGGCGGATTCCGCCGCCCAGTGCGTCCAGATGCTCTCCGGCGGGGAGCGCCCCCTGATCCGCAGCGCGAAGGTCTACGCCCTCTACGGGGAGCTGTCCCCGGAGGAAACGGCGGCCTTCCGCCGCCATGTCATCAACCCCGTGGAGGCCCGGGAGGCCGCCATGGAGAAGCCGGCGACCCTGAGAACCGACTACGCCGTGCCGACGGAGGTGGCCGTGCTGGACGGCTTCCGCCAGTTGGACCGGGCGGGGCTGGAGAAGCTCGTTTCGGAGATGGGCCTGGCCATGGACGGGGACGACATCGCCTTCTGCCAGCGGTATTTCCGCGACGAGGGCCGGGATCCGACGATCACGGAGATCCGCATGCTGGACACCTACTGGAGCGATCACTGCCGGCATACCACCTTCCTGACCCGGATCGACAGCGCCGCCTTCGCGGATCCCCTGTGCGAAAAGGCGTGGGAGGAATATCTGGCGGCCCGGCGGGAGCTGGGGCGGACGGCGCCGGTGTGCCTGATGGATGTGGCGACCGTCGGCGCGCGGTATCTGAAGAAAAAGGGCCTGCTGCCCCGGCTGGACGAGAGCGAGGAAATCAACGCCTGTACGGTTAAAATCGAGATTGAGCGGGACGGCGTAAAGGAGCCCTGGCTGCTGCTGTTCAAAAACGAAACCCATAACCATCCGACGGAGATCGAGCCCTTCGGCGGGGCGGCCACCTGCATCGGCGGCGCCATCCGGGATCCCCTGAGCGGCCGGGCGTATGTCTACGGCGCCATGCGGGTCACCGGCGCGGGGGATCCGACGGCCCCCGTGTCCGAAACGATTCCCGGCAAGCTGCCCCAGCGCAAGCTGGTCACCACCGCCGCGGCCGGCTACTCCTCCTACGGCAACCAGATCGGCCTGGCGACGGGCATCGTCGACGAGCTCTATCACCCGGGCTACGCGGCCAAGCGCCTGGAAATCGGCGCGGTGATCGCCGCGGCCCCGGCGGAAAACGTGCGGCGGGAAAGACCCGCGCCGGGGGACGTGGTGATCCTGCTGGGCGGGCGCACCGGGCGGGACGGCATCGGCGGGGCCACCGGCTCCTCCAAGGCGCATAACGTCCATTCGGTGGAAACCTGCGGCGCGGAGGTGCAGAAGGGCAACGCCCCGGAGGAGCGGAAGCTGCAGCGGCTCTTCCGCGATCCGGCGGCCACGCGGCTCATCAAGCGGTGCAACGATTTCGGCGCGGGCGGCGTGTCCGTGGCCATCGGCGAGCTGGCCGACGGGCTGGAAATCGACCTGAACGCGGTGCCGAAGAAATACGACGGGCTGGACGGAACGGAGCTGGCCATCTCCGAAAGCCAGGAGCGCATGGCGGTCGTCGTGGCCCCGGAGGACCGGGACGCCTTCCTGGCCCTGGCGGCGGCGGAAAACCTGGAGGCCACGCCGGTGGCGGTGGTTCGGGAGGAGCCGCGCCTGGTCATGAAATGGAACGGAAAGAAGATCGTGGATATTTCCCGCGCCTTCCTGAATGCCAACGGCGCGGAAAAGCATATCGACATCCGCGTGCCCGCGGGCGCGAGGGCGAAGGCGGAGCCGGTTTCCTCCCTGGCGGAGGCCTGCCGGCGGATGGGCTCCCTGGCCCTTTGCAGCCGGCGCGGCCTGAGCGAGCGCTTCGACTCCACCATCGGGGCCGGCACGGTGCTCATGCCCTTCGGCGGCAAAAACCAGCTGACCCCCATCCAGGCCATGGCGCACCGCCTGCCCCTGGCCAAAGGGGAAACGGAGGACTGCTCCCTGATGGCCTGGGGCTTCAACCCCGCCCTGTCGGAAAAGAGCCCCTACCGCGGGGCGTATCTGGCGGTGGTCGAATCGGTCTGCAAGCTGATCGCCACCGGCGCGGCCTTCGAGGATGTCTATCTGACCTTCCAGGAATATTTCGAAAAGCCCGGGAAGGATCCGGAGCGCTGGGGCCAGCCCCTGGCGGCCCTGCTGGGCGCCTTCCGGGCCCAGATGGATCTGGGCATCGCCGCCATCGGCGGAAAGGATTCCATGTCCGGCTCCTTTGAGAATCTGGACGTGCCGCCGACGCTGGTGTCCTTCGCGGTCACCATGGGCAAAATCGGCGAAATCGTCTCGCCGGAATTCAAGGCGGCGGGACATCCGGTTATTTTGCTGAGCCCCGAAAAGGACGAAAACGGCCTGCCGAAGCCGGAATCCCTGAAAAAAACGCTGGCCCTGGCCCACAGCCTGACTTCCTCCGGACGGGCGGTTTCCGCCTCGGCCCTGGGGGTCGGCGGCGCGCTGGCCGCGGTGATCCGGGCCTGCCTGGGCAACGGGCTGGGCTTTACCTTCGACGGGAATCTGAATGAAAAGGATCTGGAAGCCCTGTGGGATTACGCCGAGGGCAGCCTGATCCTGGAGATGGCGGAGGAAACGGACATCGGCGTCCGGCTCGGAACGGTCACCGCTCCGGAGGGCGGGGAAGCCTTCCTGCGGCTGGGCGGGGAGAGCGTCGGGCTTTCCGGCGTGGCGCGCGGCTATCTCTACGGCGGGCTGGAAACCGTCTATCCCATCCGGGACGCCGCCGCGCGGAAAAACCCGGAGGCGGATTTCCGGACGGAAACCTTCTCCGCCCCGGCGCCCGAAAGCTGGCCCCGTCCCGCCGCGGCAGCGGCGAAGCCGCGAATCCTGATCCCGGTTTTCCCGGGCACCAACTGCGAATATGACAGCGCCCGCGCGGTGGAGCGGGCGGGGGCCGAGGCCCGGATCTTCGTCATCCGGAACCGGAACGCCGCCGACATCGCCGAAAGCGCCGAGCGCTTCGCCCAGGAGCTGCGCCAGGCCCAGATGGTTTTCCTGCCCGGCGGCTTCTCCGGCGGCGACGAGCCGGACGGCTCCGGCAAGCTGATTACCGCCTTCTTCCGGGGCGCGGACGTGAAGGCGGAAACGATGGCCCTGCTGGAGAAGCGCGGCGGCCTGATGCTCGGCATCTGCAACGGCTTCCAGGCGCTGATCAAGCTGGGGCTGGTGCCCTACGGAAGGATCACCGATCCGGCCGAGGACGCCCCGACCCTGACCTTCAACACCATCGGGCGCCACCAGAGCCGCGTCGTCCGTACCCGGATCGCCAGCGTCAAGAGCCCCTTCCTGCGCCTGTGCCGGGTCGGGGAGGTCTACAGCGTGCCGATCAGCCACGGCGAGGGCCGGTTCCTGGCGGAGGAGAAGCTGATCCGCCGCCTGGCGGAAAACGGCCAGATCGCCACCCAGTATGTGGACGAGCGGGGCGAGGCCACGATGGATATCGACTTCAACCCCAACGGCTCGCTCTTCGCCGTCGAGGGCATTACCAGCCCGGACGGCCGGGTCTTCGGCAAGATGGGCCACAGCGAGCGCACGGGCCGGGGCCTGTATCGGAACGTGCCGGGGAACTATGACAGCCGCATGTTCGAGGCGGCGGTGCAGTATTTTAGAGAGGTGTAATGATGGCCTATTTATCCGATATCGAAATCGCGCAGGCCTGCGCGATGAAACCCATTCAGGAAATCGCGAAAACCGCCGGCGTGCCGGAGGAGGATCTGGAGCTCTACGGCCGCTGGAAGGCGAAGGTGGATCCGGCGCTGCTGAAAAAGCTGCCGGAAAAAACGGGCAAGCTGGTGCTGGTGACGGCCATTACGCCCACCCCCGCCGGGGAGGGCAAAACCACCACGACCATCGGCCTGGCGGACGGGCTGCGCCGCATCGGCAAAAAGACGGTGGCGGCCCTGCGGGAGCCGTCCCTGGGCCCGGTTTTCGGCATCAAGGGCGGCGCCGCCGGCGGCGGCTACGCCCAGGTGGTGCCCATGGAGGACATCAACCTGCATTTCACCGGGGATTTCCACGCCATCGGCGCGGCCAACAACCTGCTGGCGGCCATGCTGGATAACCATATTCAGCAGGGCAACGCCCTGGGCATCGATCCCCGGAAGATTACCTGGA
>CAMOGC010000102.1 GCA_946613955.1 uncultured Clostridia bacterium | reverse complement strand
GGCATGGTGCACAACTGCGGCACGGCGGCGCGGCTGTTCTCCGCCATGAGCCGCTCCAGGATCAACGTCCGGATGATCGACCAGGGCTCCAGCGAGCTGAGCATCATCGTCGGCGTTAACGACAGCGATTTCGAAGCCACCATCCACGCGATTTATCATGAGTTTGTCGGCTGAAAACCGGCGAGCGAGGGACAAAGGGAGGATACCTCGATGAAGGTTTTGGTGACCGGATACAACGGTCAGCTGGGCTGGGACGTGATCCGGCTGCTGGAGCAGCGGGGCGTTCCCTGCCGGGGCGTGGACGTGCAGGATTTTGACCTGACCGACGGGCCGGCCGTCAAGGCCTATGTCCGGGATTACGCGCCCGACGTCATCGTCCACTGCGCCGCCTATACCGCCGTGGACAAGGCGGAAAGCGAGCCGGAAAAATGCTGCCAGGTCAACGGGGACGGAACCATGAACATGGTGCGGGCCGCCCTGAGCGTCGGCGCGAAGCTGGTATATATTTCCACGGATTACGTTTTTTCCGGCCAGGGGGAGGAACCCTGGCGGGAGGACGCGGCCTATCAGCCCCTGAATGTTTACGGGCTGAGCAAGATGCAGGGGGAGATGGCGGTCCGCGGGCTGATGACCCGGTATTTCGTGCTCCGCTCCTCCTGGGTGTTCGGCGTCCACGGAAAGAATTTCGTCCGGACGATGCTCCGCCTGGGCGCCGAGCGGCCGGAGGTTCGGGTGGTGGACGATCAGATCGGCTCCCCGACCTATACGGTGGATCTGGCCCGGGTGATCTGCGACCTGATCAGAACCGAGCGCTACGGCATCTACCACGTGCGCAACGAGGGCTATCTGTCCTGGGCGGATTTTACCAGGATGATCTTTGCCCTGAAGGGGATGAAATGCAGGGTCGTTCCGGTGCCCTCGGCGGAGTATCCGACGCCGGCCCGGCGGCCCCTGAACTCCCGCCTGTCGGCGGAGCGGCTGAAGGCGGCGGGCATCGAGCCCATGCCTTCGGTGGAAAACGCCCTGAGCCGCTATCTGAAGGAGCTGGAGGCGGAAACGCCCGCAAAATAAACGCATATCAAAACGCCCGAAGCCATGACGGTTTCGGGCGTTTGCATTGTGCGCCCGGCGATCCGGGACTTCCAAAGGGCGGCGTCACCGGTTCGGGCGACGCGCTTCTATGCCTCTTCGATGCCTCCCGCCTTCAGCCCCCGGCGGAAATCCTCCGGCAGCGGGGCCTCGAAGCGGAGCGGCTCCCCCGTCCGGGGATGATCAAAGGCGAGGGAAAAGGCGTGGAGCATCAGGCAGGGCACCCGGAGGCCTTTTTCCAGCCCGTACAGCGGATCGCCGCAGACGGGATGGTGAATCGCCTTCATGTGCACCCGGATCTGATGGGTGCGCCCGGTCAGGATGCGCACATCCAGCAGCGCGCAGCCCCGGCCTTCCCGCAGAATCCGCCATCGGGTTACGGCCTCCCGCCCTTCGGGATCCACGGCCATCTTCTTCCGGTCCTTTTTGCTGCGGCCGATGGGCAGGGAAACGGTTCCCTCCGGCTCCTTCGGAATTCCCTCCACCAGGGCCCGGTAATGCTTTTCAATGGTCCTCTCCTGCAGCATGCGGCTGAGGGCCTGCTGGCTTTCGTCGTTCTTGGCCACCAGCAGGAGGCCGGAGGTATCCCGGTCCAGCCGGTGCACGATGCCCGGCCGGAGCTCCCCGCCGATGCCCCCCAGGGAATCCAGATGATGGAGCAGGGCGTTGACCAGGGTGCCGTCGGCGTGGCCGGCGGCGGGATGGACCACCATGCCCCGGGGCTTGACGACCACGGCCAGATCCGCGTCCTGATACAGGATTTCCAGGGGCAGGGCTTCCGGCTGGGGAGCGGCGGGGCGGGGAGCGGGCACCGTCAGCAGGATTTCCGCCCCCTCCGGCACCCGGGTTCCCGCCTTGAGACAGGGCCGGCCCGCCAGCAGGCACCGGCCCTCGGCCATCAGGGCGGCCACGCGGCTGCGGCTGAGGCCGCAGCCCTCCGAAAGCAGCAGATCGGCCCGGCGGCCGTCGCCCCGGAAAATCCAGGTTTTTTCTTCCGATCCGGCGCCGCCGGACGCATCCGCGTCCGCCTCGGCGGGGTGGGTCAGGGCGGCTTCTGTTCCGGCGGTCTTTCTCACAGCGGCATTTCTCACAGCTTGATCCTTTCGTCTGTTCGTCCGTCCGGGGCCGGCGCGGCTCCTTCCGGCTTTTGCGCGCGGTCAGCGGCGGGCGTGGGTCATGGTCATCACGGTCACCTCCGGGGCGCCGGCGCCCCGGAGGACGGCGGCGCAGCGCTCGGCGGTGGTGCCGGTGGTCAGCACGTCATCCACCAGCAGGACGGGGAAATGAATTTCCTCCGCGGCGCGAAAGGCCTTCCGCAGGTTTTTCCGCCGCTGGGCCTGGTTCAGGCCCTCCTGGGTATGGGCGCGGGGATCGGTCCGGGTCAGCAGGGGCCGGCAGGGCAGGGCCAGATGCCGGGCCACCGCCTCCGCCAGCAGACGGCCGTGATCCACGCAGCGCTCCCGCCGCCGATGGGCGGGCATGGGTACCCAGCAGACCACCGTGTCCGGCGGCAGGGAGCATTCGGCCGGGGGCGGAAGGACGCCGGCGGCCAGCTCCTCGGCCACCTGGGCGACGGCGTGATGCTTCAGCCGGAGCACCAGCTGCCGGGGCAGCCCCTGATGGCTCCGGGCCGACCAGGCGGTGGCCCCCCGAAGCTCCCGCCGGTCCCAGGAGCCGAGCAGGTCCGCGTAAACCAGCTCCCTGCGGCAGGCGGGGCAGAGGCAGCGGCCGTCCGAAATCTTTCCGCAGCCCTGGCACAGGGCGCCCTCGGGATACAGGATTTCCCGAAGAAGGCGAACGCATCCGGCATACGCCTCCCGGAGAGACCGGATTCCCTTTCGCGGCGGATTCATGTCCATTCCTCCTCCGCCCGGGCCAGGCGAAGGGCCAGGGTCGTATATCGTTTGGCGACATGGTCGTTTTGCACCATGGCCCGGATGACCTCCTCGGTTCCCACCAGCACCACCAGGCGGCGGGCGCGGGTCAGGGCGGTATAGAACAGGTTCCGGGTCAGCAGCATCGGGGGCCCGCCGGTCACGGGCATGATGACCACGGGAAACTCGCTGCCCTGACTTTTATGGACCGAGAGGCAGTAGGCCAGGCTCAGATCCTCCAGATCCGCGGACTCGTAGACCACGTCCCGGTCGTCGTCGAAGCGGACGGTCAGGGTGTGCTCGCCGGGATCGGCGGACAGGACGGCGCCGATGTCCCCGTTAAAGATCCCGCTGCCGTCCTCCGTGCCGCCGGGGGTGCTCCGCCGCCAGAGAAGATCGTAGTTGTTCCGGGTCTGGATCACCTTGTCGCCGACGCGGAACACCGTCTCTCCCCAGGTGATTTCCGGCACCCCGGGCCGGGGCGGGTTCAGCGCCTCCTGGAGCAGGCGGTTCAGCTGGAGGACGCCGCATTCGCCCTTTTTTGCCGGGGCCAGCACCTGGATGTTCCGGATGGCGAGGGCGGCGGCCTCCTTCGGCGGATACCCCAGGAATCCGGGCAGCCGGGTTTTCATCAGGGCGACGATGGCCTCCGCCGCGTCCCGGAGGGAGGTTTTCCGCTCAAAGAAAAAGTCGGAGCCCCGGCCGTTGAGCAGGGGCATTTCCCCCCGGTTGATCAGATGGGCGTTGAGGACGATGCGGCTCTGCTCGCTCTGGCGGAAAATGTCCGTCAGCCGGGCGCAGGGAACGCGGCCGCTCTGGAGAATGTCCCCCAGGACGTTTCCGGCGCCGACGCTGGGCAGCTGGTCCGCGTCGCCCACCAGGATCAGCCGCGTTCCCGGCTCGATGGCCCGCAGCAGCGCCTGCATCAGCGCCAGATCGATCATGGAGGCCTCGTCGGCGATGACGCAGTCCGCCTCCAGGGGATGCTCCGCGTTCCGGGCGAAAGCCCCCTCCTCCCCGCCGTATTCCAGCAGGCGGTGGATGGTTTTCGCCTCGGCGCCGGTGGCCTCGGCCATGCGCTTGGCGGCCCGGCCGGTGGGGGCGCAGAGCAGGGTTTCGTTTTCCTCCTCCAGCAGGGCGAGCACGCAGTTGATGATGGTGGTTTTCCCGGTTCCGGGCCCGCCGGTAATGACGAAGACGCCGTTTTCCAGCGCCTGAACGATGGCTTCCCGCTGGCGGGGGGAGAAGGAGATGCGGTGTTCCCGCTCAAAGCGGGCAATCCGCTTTTCCGCGCCCCGGAAGCGGCCGGGGCGGATGGCGGCCATCAGCTCCGCCAGGCGGCGGGCCACCTCCTTTTCGGCCGAGTGGAGGGCGGGCAGATAGATCCGGCGGGAGACGCCGTCCTCCGCCAGCTCCGCCACGAGCTTCCGCGCCAGCAGCATCTGGGTCAGCTCCCGCCGGCAGTTTTCCGGGCCAATCCGCAAAAGCCCCGAGGCGGCGCGGATCAGCTCCTCCTCCGGCAGGAACACGTGGCCTGAGACGGCGGCGGCCTCGCGCAGCAGGTGCGCCAGGGCGCAGCGGATCCGGTCCGTTCCCTCCGGGGGCAGCCCCAGGGCGACGCCGATGCGATCCGCCGTCTGGAATCCGACGCCCTCCAGATCGTCGCACAGGCGGTAGGGATTGGCGCGGATGAGCTCCTGGGCCCGGTCCCCGTACCGCTTGCTGATTTTCATGGCCAGGGTGGCCGGGACGCCGTAGGCCTGAAGAAAAATCAGCGCCCGGCGGGTCTCCTGCTGTTCGGCGAAGCTTTCCGCGATCATGGCCGCCCGCTTGGCGCCGATGCCGGAAACCCGCGTCAGCCGCTCCGGGTGCTCCGAGAGGACGGCGAGGGTCTCCTCCCCGAAGCATTCGACGATCAGCCGGGCGGTGGAGGGGCCGATGCCGCGGATGATGCCGCTGGCCAGATACCGCTCGATGCCCAGCAGGGTGGTCGGGGTTTGGACCTGGCAGGAGGCGACCTTGAACTGGCGGCCGTAGGACTTGTGCTCCACCCATTCGCCGCCGAGCAGCACCTGCTCCCCGGGGGCCAGCTCCGGCAGCACCCCCGTGGCCGTCGCCTCCTGCCGGCCGACCCGGATGGAAACGACGGAATAACCGTTTTCCTCGTTGCGGAAAATGGTTCCCAGAACTCCCGCCTCCAGCCGCTCCATGGCTTTCGCCTCCCGCC
Source organism: uncultured Clostridia bacterium (assembly GCA_946613955.1). The sequence continues at coordinate 702 of CAMOGC010000102.1, read as the reverse complement.
TGTTTGCCGCGCGCCGCGCTCCCGGACAGTGTACCATAAAAAACGGGGATTGTCATGGCGGGAAAGGTTTGTTATAATTTACGCGTGATTTTCCGGGGAGGAAGTGCGCTTTATGGATTTACTGAAGACCCTGCTGATCTATATGACCGTGACCTTTACCAGCGCGGTGGAAAACACGTCGGCGCCTTCCGTGACTCCGGTGCCGACGCCTCCGCCCGTCCCGACGGAAGCGATCGTGGAAACGATTACGGTTCTGCCCTCGGTGGCCGCGCAGGTGACGCCCCGGCCCGAGGCGACGGTGTCCGTGACCCCGGAACCGGTGCCGACCATTACGCCCAATATGAAGGGATATCATAATCTGATTCAGGGCGACCGGGGCGACGAGGTCCGAAGACTGCAGGAGCGGCTGATCGAGCTGGGCTATCTGCCGGAGGGAAGCGCCGACGGCGCCTACGGCGGGCAGACCCGGAACGCGGTGCGCCGCTTCCAGTATTACAACAGCCTGACGGTGGACGGCATTGCCGGCCGCGCGACCCAGACGAATCTGTTCGAGAACCCGGATGTGCGCCCCTATCCGACCGAGGCCCCCTCCGAAACCCCCGAACCGGTTGTCCTCCCGACGGAAACCCCGGCCCCGGAAACTCCCGCGCCCGTAACGGCTGTGCCATCGGAAACCCCCGGGGCCGAAGGAACGGAAGCGCC
>CAMOGC010000101.1 GCA_946613955.1 uncultured Clostridia bacterium | reverse complement strand
CCATTCGTGAAGGCGGCCGTACGGTGGGTTCCGGCGTTGTGGCCAAGGTCATCGAGTAATTCAGTCAGGAGGTGTCCCATATGGCAAACGCCGCGCGTACCAAGGTTTGTCTGGCCTGCACTGAGTGCAAGCAGCGCAACTACAATAACATGAAGAACAAGAAGAACACCCCGGATCGCATTGAGCTGATGAAGTATTGCCCCTTCTGCAGGAAGCATACGACTCATCGCGAGACCAAGTGATTCTCCGAAGCACACTATACGCTTGAGGATGTGAATAAAATGTCTGAGCAAAAGAAGGCTCCCGCCAAAACTTCTCAGCCCGGAACGTTTCAGAAGATCCTGAACTGGTTCAAGAGGCTGCCGGGGAGAATCGCGAAGCCCTTCAAGAACATGTGGTATGAGCTGAAGAAGGTTTCCTGGCCCACCAAAGAGCGGCTGGTTTCCTACTCGACGATCGTCCTCGTGTTCATGCTGTTCATGGGCGTGGTGATCGGCCTGCTGGATATGGGCGCGTCCGCCGGAGTCCGTTCGCTGATCTCCGCCACCGCCTCCACCTCTGCCGTGACCACGACCGCCGCCGCGCCCGCTGAGGCGACCACGGCGGAAGAACCCGCCGCCGAAGCCCCGGCCGAAGCGGCGGAGACCGAGACAGAAGCCCCCGCGGCCTCCGAAGCTCCGGCAGCGGAGTCCGCTGAGACCGAGACTGCGGAAGGATCCGCTTCCGGGGAGAATTAATCATGGCTGGAACAAACAAGGAACCCTGCTGGTATGTCATTCATACCTATTCCGGGTATGAAAACAAGGTCAAGGATACGCTGGAAAAATCCGTCGAAAACAACGGCATGCAGGATCTGATCTTCGAGGTTCGGGTCCCCATGGAAGAGGTTGTCGAGATCCGGAACGGGAAGCGCGTCAAGAGCACCCGGAAGGTGTATCCCGGCTACGTGCTGGTGCACATGATCGAGACCAGCGAGAGCTGGTATGTCGTTCGGAACACCCGCGGAGTCACGGGCTTTGTTGGACCTGATTCCAAGCCGGTTCCGCTGACCCAGGAGGAAGTTGACATGATGCTCAACACCGAGCAGTCCAGCGTCGACTTCGGCTTCGCCATCGGCGAGAACGTCCGGATTCTGTCCGGCCCCCTGGAAAACTTTACCGGCGTGGTCGAGGATGTGGATACCGTCCGCGGCAAGCTCACCGTCAAGGTTCAGATGTTCCTGGGCCGGGAGATGCCGGTGGAGGTCGACCTGGATCAGGTCAAGAAAGAAGACTGATGTCTGTTTCGTGGGAGGAAGAGTATACTTCCGCGTGACCACAATTTTTAGGAGGTGCCATTCAAATGGCCAAGAAAGTAGCCGCTTACGTCAAGCTGCAGGTTCCCGCCGCCAAGGCGACGCCCGCCCCGCCCATTGGTCCCGCCCTGGGCCAGCACGGCGTGAACATCCCCGGGTTCTGCAAGGAATTCAATGACCGGACCGCCAAGGACGCGGGTCTGATCATCCCCGTCGTCATCACCGTTTACACCGACCGGTCCTTCACCTTCATCACCAAGACGCCTCCGGCGCCCGTGCTGATCAAGAAGGAACTGAACCTGCAGAAGGCCAGCGGCCGCCCCAACAAGGACAAGGTTGGCCAGCTGACGAAGGAGCAGTGCCGCAAGATTGCTACCATCAAGATGCCCGACCTGAACGCCGGCAGCATCGAAGCCGCCATGAGCATGGTGGCCGGAACCGCCCGCAGCATGGGCATCACGGTCGAGGAGTAAACAAACAGCGTGGGAGGACTTAGTGCCGCTATAACCACTGAGGAGGACGAATATGAATCACGGAAAGAAATATGTTGACAGCGCGAAGCTGATCGACCATCTCAAGCAGTATGATCCCGAGGAAGCGGTGGATCTGGTGCTGAAGACCGGGAAGGCCAAGTTCGACGAAACCGTTGAGATTTCCGTCCGGCTGGGCGTTGATCCCCGGCACGCGGATCAGCAGGTCCGCGGCGCGGTTGTGCTGCCTCACGGCACCGGCCGTACCATCCGGGTGCTGGTTATCGCCAAGGGCGAGAAGGCCAAGGAAGCGGAAGCCGCCGGCGCCGACTATGTGGGCGCTGAGGACATGATCCAGAAGATCCAGCATGAAAACTGGTTCGACTTCGATGTCTGCGTCGCCACGCCCGACATGATGGGCATGGTCGGCCGCATCGGCCGGATCCTGGGCCCGAAGGGCCTGATGCCCAACCCCAAGAGCGGAACCGTTACGATGGATATTACCCGCGCCGTGAAGGACATCAAAGCCGGTAAGGTGGAGTATCGTCTGGACAAGACCGCGATCATCCACTGCCCCATCGGAAAGATCAGCTTTGGCAAGGAAAAGCTGCAGGAGAACCTGAACGTGCTGGTGGAGGCCATTGTGAAGGCCAAGCCCGCCGCCGCCAAGGGCACCTATATGCGGAGCATTTACCTGTCCAGCACCATGGGCCCCAGCGTCCGGGTCAATCCCCTGAAGTTCGCGTAATCCCGTAAACTTCGCCTTCCTCCCCGAAAAAGGGAGGAAGGTTTTTTTGTTTGGTTGAATTTCCGAAAGGAAAGAAGTATACTGAAGCCGCGTTTCCTTCGGGTTCCCCGGGGGAGAGGCAAACATGGCCCTGAGGGCGGAGAGGCGGAAAAAAGATGAAAAAATGGTTTGCGATTTTGCTTGCGGCGCTGCTGATGATGGGCGCCGCGGGGGCGGAGGATACGGCCTTCGATATGAACAGCCTGGCGGGAAAGGGTTTCCTGTTTTCCAGCGGCGTAGGCGCCTGGTACACGGAGCTTCGCTTCGGTGAAAACGGAACCTTCACAGGAGTGTATCACGATTCCGATATGGGCGACACCGGGAAGGATTATCCGAACGGAACGGTTTATGAATGCCTCTTCCACGGAACCCTGGAGGCCGGGGAGCCGATTTCGGAATACGGCCGGAAGCTGCATGTGAAGGAGCTGGCGGTCGACGCGGGGCAGAAGGAATCCCGCTTTGAGGACGGGATCCGCTACCTTCTCTCCGGCATGTACGGCCTGGAAGGGGCGGACACGCTGGTTCTTTATGCCCCGGCCACGCCGGTTTACGCCATCCCGGAGGAATCCCGGTTCTGGCTGCATCTGGAGGAGGGGCAGGATAAGACCCTCGACTGGGCCCTGCTCAACCCGGAGGACGGATCCCTTTTCATCTGCGATGGGGATCTGATCGAGGAACCCACGGCGGCCCCGGCCGAAGAAGGAACACCCCAGAACGGCTGATCGGAGGCGCGCCTTGAGCAAAACAAAGGAGAGGATCCGGGACACCGCCCTGCGATACAGGCATTCCCTCGGGCAGCACTTTCTCTATGACGAGGCGCTGCTGGACGCCCTGGCGGAGGACGCGGGCGTGGGGCCGGAGGACGATGTGCTGGAAATCGGCCCGGGGGCCGGGAGCCTGACGAAGGCGCTGTGCCGAAGGGCGCATCATGTGGTCAGCCTGGAGCTGGACGAGCGGCTGATTCCGCTGCTGCGGGCCCTGATGGCGGAGGAAAAGAACCTGACCCTGATGCAGGGGGACGTGATGGAAGCGGATCTGTCAAAGGTGACGGAGGCGCTTCGCAAGCCCTTTATCGTTGCGGCCAATATCCCGTATTACATTACGACGCCGCTGATCAGCCGCCTGCTGGACAGCCATTTGCCCATCCGCCGGATGGGGCTGATGGTGCAGAAAGAGGTGGCGGACAAAATCCTGGCGAAGCCCGGGCACGAAGGCTGGGGTCCGCTTTCGATCAGCTGCCAGTATCGGTGCGATCCCTTCCTGGCCCGGGAGGTTCCCGCCGCCTGCTTTACGCCGCCGCCGAAGGTGGACAGCGCCTTCGTGGTGCTGCCCTTCCGGGAGGAGCCGGCGGTTCGGGTCCGGTCGGAGGCGGATTTCTTCCGCGTCGTCCACGCGGCCTTCGCCCTGCGGCGGAAAACGCTGGTCAACGCGCTTGTGGCCGCCCTGCGCCTCTCCCGGGAGGAGGCGGTGGGATTGGCGGAAAAAGCGGGGCTGGACGACCGGATCCGGGGGGAGAAGCTGACCATGGAACAGCTGGCGGCCCTCTCGGAAGCCTGGACGGATTGGAAGGAGCGGGAAGCATGAGCGTAGCGGTTTTTGAACGGGTTTCGGAGAAACAGTATCTTTCCTCCCTGGGCGAAAAAAAGGACGCGCTCCCCATCGGCGAAATTCCGCTGCCCCACAGATCCACCGCCGGCAGCGCCGGATACGATTTTGTGACGCCGGTTCGGGTGGAAATTCCGGCGGGGGGCACGGCGTTTATCCCGACGGGGATCCGGTGCCGAATGGAGGCGGGATGGGTGCTGATGATTTTCCCGAGGAGCTCCCTGGGCTTCCGGCATCAGGTACGCCTCAGCAATACCGTGGGGATCATCGACGGCGATTATTATTACGCGGATAACGAGGGACATATTCAGGTGCCCCTGCGGAACCCGACGGATCACGCAATTGCGCTGGAAAAGGGCGAGCGGTTCTGCCAGGGGGTGCTGGTGCCCTTCGGGCTGGCCGAGGAAGCGGAAACGCCCCCCGAAGCGAGAAAAGGCGGCTTTGGCTCCACCGGGCGATAAGGACGCAAGCGCGGCGGACCTTTCCGGGATCGAGGCCGGGAGGCCGTATTGCACGGATAAGAAGAGAAAAAAGAAGTGGTCAGGAAGATGGATTACGAACCGATTCGAATGACACCGGCCTTCCGGACCGGCCGGAAGACCCCCTGGGGCGGCAGCCGCCTGCGGGACGTTTACGGAAAAAACATCCCGGAGGTTCCCGCCGGGGAAAGCCTGGAGGTCAGCTGCATCCCCGGGCTGGAAAGCCGGGATGGGCGGGGCCGGACGCTGACGGAGGTGATCGCGGCGGATCCGGAGGGAATGGTGGGAAAATACGCCGGAAAGCCGTTCCCGCTGCTGCTCAAGCTGATCGACGCCCGGGAGCCCCTGAGCGTCCAGGTGCATCCAGACGACGCCTACGCCGGGGAGCATGAAGGAGGAAAGCTGGGGAAAACCGAGGCCTGGCTGATTCTGGAAGCGCCGGAGGGCGCGGAACTGGTATACGGCATCGTTCCCGGCACGGGACGGGAGGAACTGCGGACGGCCTGCGAGGCGGGCCGGGCGGTGGAAAAGCTGCTGCGCCGGGTGCGGGTGCGGCCGGGGGACGTCTGTTCCATTCCCGCCGGATGCGTCCACTCCATCGGAGCAGGCATCCTGCTGTATGAAATTCAGCAGAGCTCGGATATTACGTACCGCTTCTATGACTGGGACCGGCGGGACGCGGAAGGCCGGGGGCGGGAGCTGCATCTGAAGCAGGCCCTGGAGGTCACGGACCTGCATTTTGGGCCGGAGCCGATTCACTGGGACGGGCGCCCCGGCGTCACCAGAATGCTGGATCAGCCGTATTTTACCCTGGATCTGATCCGGGCGGCGGGGGAGACGGAACTGCCCGGGATCAGGGACTTCGGGTTCCTGACGGCGCTGGACGGGGGTCTGACCCTGGCCTGGGCGGGGGGAAAGACCGAAATGAAAAAGGGAGAAAGCTTCTTCCTGCCCTGCCGCTCGCCGCGGCTGATCCTGCGGGGCGAGGGCCGGGCGGCCCTTTCCATGCCGAACGGATGAAGGAGATAAAGTGAAATACAACGTACAGGGGAACACGGAGGGCATCCGCGACGCGGTGCTTCAGCGGCTGGAAGAGATCATGGACTGGCAGCTGGAGGAAGGAGAATTCCTGCCGAGGGAGCTGATGAAGATCCTGGCGGAGCTGTCCTGCGGGCTGAACCGGGAAATCGCCATTTACATTACCCGGGAGGGGGAGATCGTCAGCGTCACGGTGGGAACCGACTGCGATGTGGAGCTGGCGGACTGGCGGCTTCGGCGCAACGCCAGGCGGCTGAGCCGGGTGCGCTGCGTCCATACCCATCCCAACGGGGACGGGCATCTGAGCGA
>CAMOGC010000100.1 GCA_946613955.1 uncultured Clostridia bacterium | reverse complement strand
CGCCGTAGCTGGCCTCGAAGCTGTTGGCCACCCGGATTTTGTCATAGTTGGGCGGAGTCAGCCGGAGCATGATTTCGCCCATGGTAAAGAATTTCTGCGGGGAGCGGACGTCCCGCAGCAGCGGATTGCCGTGTTCCATGATCCTTCCTCCTTACTCACGCAAAGCCTTCGCCGCCTGACGCGGGCGGCTTTTTCGATGCCCGGACTTATGGCGGGCCAGGCCGGCGCTCAATCCGCGGGCGGCTCCATATGCCCGTCGCGGAACATGCTGAAACTTTCCATGGGATAGTTCTTCAGGTTTTCCAGAATGCCGCGGCCGTCGGCTTTGGCCAGCAGATCGACCCGGGCCTTGGCCAGCTCCGTCTCCGCCCGCTGGCGGGAGGGGCCGCCGACGCAGCCCCCGGGGCACATCATGCCCTCGATAAAGTCTTCCTTCAGGGCACCGGCCTTCAGCAGCGTCAGGGCTTTTTTGCATTCGGCCCCGCCGGTACAGGCGACCAGGGATATATCTGAGGTGTCCTCGCCCATCTCCCGCATGGCCTGCAGCACCGCCGCGGCGACGCCGCCGGAGGAGGCGAATTTCTTGCCATGGATGGAGGCGGCCTGATAATCCTCCGCGACCGGCTCCAGCGCCACATCCCGGCTTTCCAGCAGGCTGATCATTTCGCCGAAGGTAATGGCGTAATCCGTGTTGTCGGCGATGAACTCGTTGAGGGTTTCCCCCTTCTTGGCGATGCAGGGCCCGATGAATACCGTAACACAGCCGGGACGGACGGCCTTCAGATAGCGGTTCACGGCCACCATGGGGCTGACGGTGGAGGACTTATTCTCCTCATACTGCTTCGGGAACTGATGCCGCAGGAGGCTGATGAAGGCGGGACAGCAGGAGGTCGTCATCTTCCGGCCCTCCTTTTTCGCCTCGATCCATTCCTTCGCCTCGCTGGCGGCGGTCATATCCGCGCCCAGGCCGACTTCGACCATATCGGCGAAGCCCACCTTCTTCAGCGCCGCGCGCAGGGAGGCCATGCCCACGTCCTTCCCGAACTGGCCCTCGGAGGCGGGGGCGCACATGGCGATGACCTCTTTGCCGGCCTTGATGGCCTCAATAATGGGCACCAGGAAAATGCGGCTGCCGATGGCGCCGAAGGGGCAGGCGTGGATGCAGTGGCCGCAGTGCACGCATTTGTTTTCATCGATGTTGCAGAAGCCGTATTCATCCCAGCTGATCGCGTCCACCGGGCAGATTTTTTTGCAGGGACGCTCCAGATGGATGATGGCGCCGTAGGGGCAGGCCTTGGCGCACAGGCCGCACTCCCTGCATTTGGAGGCATCGATTCTCATGCGCATCTCGCCCCGGGAAATGGCGCCGAAGCGGCAGGCGTTGATGCAGGCGCGGCCCAGGCAGAAACGGCAGTTATCGGTCACGGAATAGGTGGAGGTGGGGCAGTCGTCGCAGGCGGGACGGATGACCTGCACCACGTTCCGGGTGGGATTGGTCACGTCCGCGTTCAGCCCCGTCGCCAGGCGGATCCGCTCCCGGACGATGGCGCGCTCCTTATATACACAGCAGCGGTATTCCGGCTTGGGACCGGGGATGATCCGGAAAACGATCTTTTCCGATTCCTCCGCGTTGAGCTTTCCGGCCCAGGCCAGGCGGCAGACCTCCGTCGCGATATCGTGTTTGAGATCCCGAATTTCCTTATCGTTGGTTATCATCCTGCGCTATACCTCCCAGCAAGGTCGGGTTTTTTGAGTGAAAACGGCACGACGGCGCTTCCGCCCGTCCGCTGGATCCAGTATAGCATGAACCCGGGAAGCGAATCAAGCGGCTTTCCAGGGGACGCGGCGTCAACGGAGGAAGAACTCTTCATGCAGCGGCAGGGAGCAGGGAGAACAGGAAAAACAAAAAGAATGCACCGGAAGACCTTTGCAAGGCGCGGATCTGTGCTACAATACCCCCATCCATGCGGAAGGAGGAATAACCCGATGAAAAAACTGATCGCGATGCTGCTTTCCCTGATGATGGTCTGTGCTGCCTCCCTGGCCCTGGCCGAGGACATTCCCGGCGTGGAGGACGGGGTGCTGACGGTGGCGATGGAATGCGCCTACGCCCCCTACAACTGGGCCCAGCCCGACGACTCCAACGGCGCGGTTCCCATCCGGGACACGAATCTTTACGCCAACGGCTATGACGTTATGACGGCCAAGGCCATCTGCGAGGCCAACGGGTGGAAGCTGGAAATCGTCCAGCTGGACTGGGACAGCCTGATTCCCGCGGTCCAGAGCGGCCTGGTCGATGCGGTCATCGCCGGCCAGAGCATGACGAAGGAGCGGATGGAAGCGGTGGATTTCGCCGGCCCCTATCTTTACGCCACGATCGTCTGCCTGGTCAAGACCGGGAACGCCAACGAAAACGCCAAGGGCATCAGCGAGCTGAAGGGCACCTGCACCAGCCAGAGCGGTACCATCTGGTATGACGGCTGCCTGCCCCAGGTTGCCGGCGCGACGATCCTGCCCCCGGCCGAATCCGCCCCCGCCATGCTGATGGCCGTGGAATCCGGCACGGTGGACTTTGTCTGCACCGATATGCCCACCGCCCAGGGCGCCCTGATCGCCTATCCCGATCTGAAGATTCTGGACTTCGCCGGAAGCGGGGACGATTTCGCCGTTACGGATGAGGATGTGAATATCGGCATCTCCATCCGCAAGGGAAATACCGGCCTGCTCAACGCCATCAACGGATATTTTACGGGCAAGACCGCCGACGACTTCAACGCCATGATGGCGGAAGCCATTAAGATTCAGCCGCTGGGCGAATAAGAACCGCTGACGCTGCCATCCCCCGCCGCTTCGCGGGGGATGGCTTGCTCTCAAAACCGCTTTGTCAGGCCGGGCCAGCGCCGCAAAGCGGAAAATACGCCAAGAAGGATGACGGTCGCATGCTTGTACAGCTCTTTTCGGATATCGGAGCCATCTGGGCCAAATACGGCCCCGTCTATCTGACCGGGATCGGGAACACGCTGATCCTGGCCACCGTCTCGACACTCATCGGATGCGTCATCGGGCTGATCTGCGGCATATTGCAGACCATTCCCTTTACGGGGAAGGATCCCTGGATCAAGCGGGCGCTGCTGAGCCTGGTCCGGGGGGTGATCCGCGTTTATGTCGAGGTCTTCCGGGGAACGCCCATGATCCTTCAGGCGGTTTTCATCTATTACGGCATGCCGTATTTTTTCAACGTGGTGTTCAAGGATATCTGGACGGTCAGCATCATCGTGGTCAGCGTCAACACGGGGGCCTATATGGCCGAATCCGTGCGGGGCGGCATTATGAGCATCGACCCGGGCCAGTTCGAGGGCGCCCGGGCCATCGGCATGAACCATTTTCAGACCATGCTGTATGTGGTGCTGCCCCAGACGCTGCGCAACATCATGCCCCAGATCGGCAATAACTACATCATCAACGTCAAGGATACCTCCGTTATGTTCATCATCGGGTTCCAGGATTTCTTCGCGGTGCACAAGATGGTCAGCGGGGCGATCTTCAAATACTTCCCCTCCGCGTTTCTGGAGATGGGCGGGTATCTGATGCTGACGCTGCTGGCGAGCTTCCTCCTGCGGAAGCTGGAAAAGAAGATGGCGGGGAAGAGCGATTACGAGCTGGTCAACACGGATCAGCTGGTCATGACCGCGGGAACCTACAAATACGCCGGGGACGCGCCCTACGAGGAAAAAAGCCGGGATTTCAAAGGAGGTCAGTCATGAGCCAGCCGATTCTTGAAATCCGTCATCTGTCCAAAACCTTCGGCACCCACGCGGTGCTCAAGGACGTGGACTTCACGGTCAGCGCCGGGGACGTGACCAGCATCATCGGGGCGTCGGGCAGCGGGAAAAGCACGCTGCTGCGCTGTATCAACCTGCTGGAAACCATGACCACCGGCCAGATTCTTTTCCACGGGGAGGACATTACCTCCGGAAAGCTGTCCCAGAGCGCCTACCGGGCCCGGGTGGGCATGGTTTTTCAGAGCTTCAACCTTTTCGCCAACATGTCCGCGCTGGATAACTGCATGATCGGGCAGCGGAAGGTGCTTAAGATCGAGAAGGAGGAGGCCCGGAAGCGGGCGCTGTACTACCTGAACCGGGTAGGCATGCTGCCGTATATCAACGCGCGGCCGGGCCAGCTCTCCGGCGGCCAGAAGCAGCGGGTCGCCATCGCCCGGGCCCTGGCCATGGAGCCGGAGATTCTGCTGTTTGACGAGCCCACCTCCGCCCTGGATCCGGAAATGGTGGGCGAGGTGCTGGACGTCATGAAAAAACTGGCGCAGGACCGGATGACGATGCTGGTTGTGACCCACGAGATGAGCTTCGCCCGGGATGTCAGCAGCCAGGTGGTCTACATGGCGGACGGGGTCATCGTCGAGCAGGGCCCGCCCTCCCAGGTGCTGAAAAATCCGCAGGACGCCCGGACCCGGGAATTCCTGAAACGCTTTCTCTGAGGCTTGCAGCCTCGCCAGCCCGCTGGATGGCGGGCTTTTCTCTGTTTTGGGAAAGGAGGAAACTTAGGCAAGAGCGGCTGATGATCATATGGAGGAAAGCGGAGGATCGCCGCTGAACCCCGGGCCGCCGCGGGAACCCGCGCCTTTTCAGGACGGCGGGAAGCGGGCAGACGATGGGTGCTTGCGTAAAGCGCCGGCAGCGGCTATAATGGAGGGGAAATCAGAAAGGGAGAAAGAACAGTGAAACGGCGGACGGCAGCTCTCGGGTTGGCAATCTGGATCACGGCGGCGGGCCTCGGCGGGCCTGTGGGGGAGGGATTCCCCTGGGCCGTGGCGGAGGGCCTGACGAATTCCAGCGTGGCTGAAGGCCAGGCGGTTCCCGGATCGGCTGCTCCCGCGGAGGAAGAGCGGAGGGCGCCAGAGGCTGATGAAGGAACGCCGGCTGATGGGCAGGCGGTCACTGGCGCGGATGACCAGACGGCTCCGCGGGCCAATGAAGAATCGCCGGAGAAAAACGCACGGCCCGCCGGGATGTTCCTGAAGCTGGTGCCGGAGAACGAGACCGCCTTTACCAACGTGCTGCTGCACTATGTGTATTTCACCGCGGAGGTGAAGAACGTCCGGAAGCTGACGATCCGCGTCTATAACCCGGAGGGGGAGCAGGCGGTTTTCCGTACCACGCGGCATGTGGAAAACGGGATGAACCCGGGATACAGCGCCTCCTTCATGGTGCGGGAAGGGCAGGAGAAGTACGAAGGGCTGAACGTGCTGTTCAAGAGCGGGACGGCGCCGGGAATCTGGACGATCGAGGTAACGGGGACCAGCCTCCGGGGCGCGAAGGTGACGGAGACCCTGCAGGTCGCCATCCGGGCTGCGGATCCACTCGAGATGAAGGATCTGGAGAAGATGCACGGGATGATCATCGGCGAGAAGGGCGGGGAGCCGATCTCCGTTCAGAAGGGGAAAATCCGCTATATCGCCCAGGATCCGAAGGATTCCCGCTTCGTGGAGGACTACTGGTACGACGGGCACTTCGACCTTCGGCGGACCGCCAATGTCAAATGCACCCGGGCCATCTACTCCATGGCGCTGAGCTATCTGGGCATCGACTGCACGCCCATCGCCATGTCCCAGATCGTCAACAGCTACGAGATCGGGGTCAATTACGACCAGGTAACGGAAAAGCTGGGCAACGTCGAGCGGGTGGAGGGAACACTGGAGGAGCTGTGGCGGAACTATCAGGAGAAAGGCGCCTCGCCGGTGTTCCTGCATTTCCGGTATGAGGAGGGCATGCACGCGCTTCTGCTCATCGGCCGGGACGAGGAGAATCCGCAGCTGTTCTACGCCGTGACCACGGGGCAGCGAGTAAATACCTCCGCCTTTCCGGACGGGAAATACAATGATTTCATCCTGCCGATCCTGATTGAGGAGGGGGTTACGGGAGCCCGGATCCAGAGCCCCCTGCTGAAGCGGTATCATAAGGGAGTGATCGATCAGATCTGGCAGTGGCGCCCGATGGAGGGCGGCAGGATGGCGCCCTGAACCGTCCCCC
>CAMOGC010000099.1 GCA_946613955.1 uncultured Clostridia bacterium | reverse complement strand
ACCACGTCGCACCGCTTGCAGACGATCTGCTCTCCCCGCTGATAATACCCCGCCGTGCCGCATACGTCGCACGCGTCCAGCCCGACGCCGTATGCGCCCGCCCCGGGCTTCTGCACGATGATCCAGCGGACGTCCACCTTGTTCTCCGTCACGTATTCAAACCGGTGCAGGTTCCCGTCGCTGACCTGGCCGAGGGGAATATAAATCTGCTTTTCCGCCAGCGGGGCGCCCTCCTCTCCGCGAATCTCGTAGCTTTCCGGCTCCGACAGGGTCACCTCCCGGTTATTGTAATCCTTGACCACCGTCAGGCACAGCAGGGAAATCACAAAGCACACCGCCACCCCCAGCGCGATGCGCCGCCGATGCCGCAGGATGCTCTTTTCCTTCCGCGTCTGCGCGGTGTTAGCGCAGGGCCGGGTCACCCGCAGGCTCCGGGCAAAGAGAATGACCGGAATGATCATGCTCAGCCCGGCGATCATGATCACGAACAGCAGCGTGTTGTTCGTGGCGAATTTCGCGATGGGAAAGGCCCAGGGATATCGGGCGGAGCTGTATTTCGGCAGCCACGTCAGCCACCGGGCGCGCCCCGTCCATTTGCTGACCGCCATCCCGAAGCACCGCACGGCGTTGACCGCCAGCGCCCCGTTCATCACCCACAGAACGATATGGGTGGAATCCAGCGCCATGCAGCACAGATACAGGAAGCGCACGTAAAGCCACACCAGCAGAAGGCCCATCAGCCAGCCCGCCAGCCGGGAGAAGAATTCCGCGCTGAAAACGCCCTTGCCGGCGGTTTCAAAATTCACCGGATAGGCCATCACGTCCGGCAGCTCGTAAAACAGCAGCAGCGCCGTCAGCACAGCGCCGGTGATCCCGACCACCCATCCGCCCGTCCCGATGGAGGCCCCGGTATCGCTGCCGTAGGCCGTCGTCTTCCGGTGCTCCCGCCCGAAAAGAACGGAGAAGATCATGAAGGCGATCGTAAACACCAGGGTGGAAAGAAAGATGTAGAAATTCCACTGGTTGGTGGCGATTTTCCCGGTCGTGTTTTTCATGATCGCCATCGCCGCCGAAGCCACGACGCCCGCGATCATGCCCACGAGAATAAACCGGTCTCCCCGGCTGCCGAACGCCAGCCTGCACAGCGACCAGAACAGGCAGATCAGGATGGAAACCATCAGCAGATCCTCTGTCACGGTCACAAGATACTTCAGCAAAACAAACGCCTCCCTGATCGCTTGATCCGGCGGAGCGCTCCGCCCCGCTCCGTCCCCCCGCGCCCGCGTCCTTTACCGCTGATCCGCGGGCTTACCGACCTGCGGGCCAGCCGCATGCGTCCTTTGTTCCTCCAGGCTTCCTTCGGCCCGGATGCTCGCCCGCGGAACCCCGTTTTCCTTCTACGCGCGGGAAACCGTCAGCCCGGTCTCCTCCCCCGCGGGGCCGGGCTGACGGTATGCGGGTATTCCGGGCCGTTCCTCCCCGAACCGTCTCCGGCCGGGGAGCGCGCCCTTTCTTACCATTCCTGAACCGTATAGTTCCAGTGCACGAATTCCACCAGGATCGGGTCAGACCAGAAAGCGTGGTTCGGCACGCCGGTCTCCTGATCCACATGCAGCAGATAGCCGTTCTCGGCGGGGCTGTGGATGCGGAAGGACAGGGTGTAGGTGTCGGACTTGTCCAGCTTGATGTTGGCGCCATAGTGCGCGCCGTCGTCCGCGCTCATGACCATGAAGGCGGCCCAGTCCACAACCACCTCGCCCGTGGTTTCGGACTTGATCTGATACTCAACCGTCAGATAGGGCACCCAGTCGCCCACGCCGAAGCCGTATCCATTCTCGTTCCAGTGGATGTCGGCCTCCAGATGGATGTTCGCCTCCTCTACCGGCAGTCCGGCCTGGTCGGCGGGCTCCATCTGCACGGGCTGGAAATACACGGCCGCCACGTGCAGGGGCGCTTCCGTCAAGTCCGTCTCCTCGGCCCCGTTCTCCACGGAGCCGTCCAGCAGGATGGGGAATTCTTCAAAACCGGCCTGAGGAGCCGCGTCCTCGGCAAAAGCGGCGGTCATGGCCACCATCATGGCCAGCGCCATCATCAGAGCTGCAATCTTTTTCATGGGATTTACCTCCTGTTTTCTTTGCGCGCCGGATGTCCGGCTTTTGTATGGCAAGGGCCCTGGCCGTCGGGGGACGGCGGCCCCGGTCACCGTGTTCTCCTGGTTCATCGTCCTCTCCGCGTTTCCCCGGAGATCGTTTTCCTGAAACCTCGCTGTTCGTTATGAGCCTCTGGTCTTACGCTCTTAAGGGGCGGCCGGCGACGATTCCGGGGCGCCTGCTTTCCCGCCCTTCTCCCGGCCGTCCTTTTCTTCCTTCCTGAATTTCTCCGTCATCTCGATCCGGAGCTTCTCCAGCCGGCCCCGGTAATGGGCCATCAGGAAGGTCACGATCAGGATGATCGTCAGAATGATCTGGGGCCCTACGGTTTCCGCGTAGGGATAGATGCCCATCGTCTGCAGCGCGTCGTTTTCAGGAATGAAGTCCAGCCGGTACTGCAGATCGAATACGTTGCCCTCCGCCAGCTCCTTGATGCCGCTGCCCAGGAAGCTGACGCACATGGCCGCCATCAGGATGCTGGTCGCGGTAAAGAAGACCTTGATCGGCAGCCGGATCGAGAGCTTTGTGATCGCCAGATACACGAACACCAGCGCCACGCATCCCACGCCGAACCCGGCCCATACCATGCCCGCGTGTCCCTCCTGCAGCATGGGCTGATAGAACAGCACCACCTCCGCGCCCTCCCGGAAAACGCTCAGGAAGGCCGTAAAAGCCAGGGTAAAGGAGCTGCCCCGCTCCAGGGAGGTCTTAACCTTGCTGTCGATGTAGCGCGTCCATGTGGCGGCCTCCGCCTTGCTGATCATCCAGTTGCTTACATAGAACAGCACGCAGGCGGCGATCAGCGCCGTAATGCCCTCGATGACCTCCTGGGCCACGCCGGCGCCGGCGAAAGCGCCCTTGGCCCAGGAGAGCACCGCCGCGGCGATAAAGCTGGCGGCGATGCCGGCCAGGGCGCCGAAGTAAATGTTCCGTACGCTCCTGGCGCTTCCGCTCTTGACCAGATAGGCGATGATGGCGGCGATAACCAGGATGGCCTCCAGCCCCTCCCGCAGGATGATTCCGAAGCTGGCCCAGAAGGTCAGCATCCCGGTATCGCCTCCGGAGGTTTCGGCGGCTGTGGCGTTTTCCTGCGCCGCGGCCGCGGCGGCGGCTCTTTCCTCTTCCTTCTTCGCGTCGATGGCGGAAGCTTTCGCGCCCACCAGGGTGCGCAGGGCTTTTACCTCCCGCTTAAACTTCTTGCTCTGGAATTTATCCGGCCCTTCCTTGGCCAGGGCCTTCACGAGATCAAACTGGGCATCCACCTCTTCCCGGTCGGCCAGACCCAGCGCGCTGTAAATCTCGCGGCTCAGCCCGCTGTCCTCATATACGGCGTAGAAGGCGGTGTTCACGTTGTCGGAGGCGGCCTCGAAGTCCTTTCCGTTATAGGCGGTGGCGGCGGTGTTCAGCAGCTCCGTCATGGCGTCCGCCGCGGCGGTCCAGCTGGCGTAATGCGTCTTCGCGTTGGGGTCTCCCGAAAGATCCGCCCAGGGATCGGCGTCGACCCGCTTCCCGTCCATCCAGTAGGACATGACCGTCGCCGGCTCCCCCAGCCGGGCCGCCAGCTTGTTGCCGTCCTCCCGGATCATGGTTTTCAGCTTGACCAGCTCCGTCCGGACTTCCTTCCGGGTTTCCTCGCTGTCGTTTGGCTTCCGGACCGCGGCCTTGCAGGTGGAAAACTGCAGCTCCACCGCGTTTTTTCGGGGCCCGGAAACATAGTTCATTGTCGAGCGCTCAAACCCGGTAATCTCATACACCTGGAAATAGGCGTCGCTGACATGGCTGTAGGCCTCTCCGCTGTTCCCCGCCAGATATTCGGCAAAGGCGGTATCCACCAGACGATCGATCCGGTCGGCCGCGCTTCCCCAGTAGGTCGTGTCCAGCTGGGCGTTGGACTCCGCGCCGAAATGATCCATATCCGCGTCCGCCGCCCGCGCGGTCAGCGGCGCGGCCAGGCAGACCGCGACCAGCAGCCACACCGCCGCGGCCAGGGACAGGCTCCGTTTGACAATCATGGTTCCCTTGCCTCCCGTTTCTCCCGGTTTCAGATCCCGCCGTTAGTCTCATGCAACAAGCGGGCGCACGTTAGCCCTAACTAACGCAACCGACGGAGGGTATGTTAGCACCGACTAACCCTTCCTGTCAAGCCCCCAATCAAAAAAAGGACGGCTTTCGCCGTCCCCATTATGGATCTTACTGTCCCGGCTTTCGCCGGCCCGTGTTCTTCAGCCGTTTTCGCTGTCCATCAGCTTGTGCAAAAGCGTATACAGCGTCCGCGCCTCCTCCGCCGAAAGGGGGAAGCATTTTCCCACCTGGCCGGGAACTTCCGCCGCCCTTTCCCGAAGGGCCCAGCCCTTCTCCGTCAGGCGGACCTTGACCACCCGCTCATCCTCCGGGCAGCGGTGCCTTTCCACATACCCCGCCTCTTCCATCTTTTTAACCAGCGGGGTAATGGTTCCGTTATCCAGCAGCAGCCGCCTGCACAGATCCCCCACCGTGGTTTCGCCGTATTCCCACAGAGCCAGAAAGACGATGTACTGGGTATAGGTCAGCCCCAGGGGCTTGAGCCTGGGCGTATAGCCTCCCACCACCCGCCGCGCGGCGGCGTAGAGGGGAAAGCACAGCTGGTTTTCCAGCATCAGCTGGGGCATGGTTTCCGGATTGGTCAGGCTTTCGGGTTTCATCGCTCGGTTCTCTCCTGGTTTTCTTCGCTTACAGGTGGCTCTTCACCCATCCGCTGATGGCCGCCTGGGGCTTGAAGCCGATGGACTGATCCACGAATGCTCCGTTTTTCATCATCACCAGGCAGGGCACGCTCTGCACCCGGTATTCCGCCGCCAGCTCGCCGCATTCGTCCACGTCCACGTTGTAGAAGGACACCTGCCCGGCATACTCCTCGCTGACCGCCTCGACCACCGGCGCCAGCATCCTGCAGGGGCCGCACCAGGTCGCGCTGAAATCGACCACCGCCACGGGGGCCTTCTTCGCCTCGTTCTCGAACTGTTCCTCGTTGATCTTCTTAACCATTGTCTTTCCTCCTTTTTATCTGATCCAGATAGCCGACCGCGCTCAGGGCGGCGACGTTGCCCTCCCCGGCGGCCTTAATATACTGATACGGGGTTCCCACAATGTCGCCGCAGGCGAAGCAGCCCGGCAGGCTGGTTTCCATCCGCCGGTTGACCTTCACGTGAGCGCCCTCCGTTTCCAGCCCGGGCACCAGCTGTCCCGGAGCCACGGCCTCCCGCAGGACAAACACCGCGTCCACCGGCCAGCTCCCGTCCGGGGAAAGCACCAGCCGCTTCCCGTTTTCCTGTCCGATGCCGCTGACCTTCGTCCGGATAATCTCCGCCTTTTCCGGCAGCCTCGGCTCCCCGGCATACATCGGGAAATACAGCACCCGGCTGCAGATCTCCGTCAGGAAGGCGGCTTCCCCCTCCTCCTGCGCGCTGTATCCGATGACCGCAACTTCCTTGCCCCGAACCAGGGCGGCGTCGCAGGTGGCGCAGTAGCTGACGCCGTGGCCCAGCAGCTCCTCCTCGCCGGGCAGGGGCTTTCCGGCCACCACGCCCGTCGCCAGGATCACGGCGGAGGCCTCGATCATCTCCTCCCCCGCCTGCAGGGCGAAATAATCCCCCATGGCGTAGACCGCGCTGACGCGCTTTTCCGTGATGCCAATGCCCATCCGGTCCAGATGCCCCTGCAGCGCCTTCGCCAGATCCTCGCCCCGGATCTCCGGGAAGCCGGGATAGTTCTGGATCTTCTCCGCGCGGCTCATTTTCGAGCTCAGATCCGCGGAGCCCAGCAGAAGCACCTTTTTGTTCCGCACCGTGGCGGTGATGGCGGCGGAGATCCCCGCCGGCCCCGTGCCGATGACGGCGATATCATATCGTTCCATGCGGATTCCCCTTTCGACGTTTCCGTCCGCTTTCCCCCCGGGAGGCCCGGGGCCCGCGGCCTTCATGCCGCCCGCGCGTTCCCG
>CAMOGC010000098.1 GCA_946613955.1 uncultured Clostridia bacterium | reverse complement strand
GCTTCCTTCCAGGGACGGGGAAATTATAGCATCTTCGAGGAAAAAGGGCAACGACCGGGGACGCGGCCCGAATGCCCCGTGGGCTTTTCGGATACGGCAGGTTTTTTGGCGCGCACGTCGAATAGAAAAGAGGAGAACGGTTTAGCCACACAAAGTCATTCGCCGGCGAAGGAAGACCGGAGGCTCCCTTTCCGGGAGCTCCGCGCAAAGCCTGTTTTCGCCGCGGAGCATCGGGCTGAACCGCATCCATCCATCACGGAAATAAATCAAGCTTCAAGCGGAGGGACAGAAAATGAAAAGCAAGCTGTTTGAAGGGGACATTACCAGGGTTCACGGCATCAAGGTCGGTCACGCGGAGGATCCGGAAGCGATGACGGGATGTACCGTCGTCCTTTGCCTGGGCGAAGGGGCGACGGGCGGCGTATCCGTCCGGGGCGCCGCGCCTGGAACGCGGGAGACGGATCTGCTCCGGCCGGGCAACCTGGTTGAAAAGGTGAACGCGGTGGTGCTCAGCGGCGGCAGCGCCTTCGGCCTGGAGGCGGGGTGCGGCGTCATGAACCAGCTGGAGAAAATGGGATACGGTTTCGATATGGGAAACTTCCGGGTGCCCATCGTGTCGCAGGCCGTGCTGTACGACCTGGACGTGGGCCGGTCTCAGGTTCGCCCGGACGCCGAGATGGGCCGGAAGGCCCTGATGAACGCCAGGAAGGGAATGGCCCAGGGCAGCGTCGGCGCCGGAAGCGGATGTACGGTGGGCAAGCTGGTGCCCGGCGCGACGCCCCAGCGCAGCGGCGTCGGTTCCGCCTCCATTACCCTGCCGGAGGGAGTTACGGTGGGCGCCGTTGTGGCGGTCAACGCGGTGGGGGATGTATATCACCCCACCACCGGGGAGCTCCTGGGCTGCGCCCATCTGCCGGATGGGACGCCGATCCCCGCCGAGGGCCTGCTCTTCGGCCAGACGCCGGCCTCCAAGCGGCTCCGGATTCAGGCCGGTTCCAACACCACCATCGGCGTCATCGCCACGGACTGCCGGCTGACCAAGGAACAGGCCAACCGGCTGGCGGAGGTGAGCCACGACGGGCTGGCCCGCACCATTCGCCCCGTACATACCCAGATGGACGGGGATACGATGTTCGCCCTGGCCACCGGCAGCGTGGATAAGGATGTCAACTTCGTCAAAGTCTGCGCCGCGGCGGCGGAGGTGACGGCCAGAGCCATTGCCAACGCGCTGATAAGCGTAGGTTAAGCAATCCGCGGTTTCCCGGGCCGGCGACCCGTGACAGCGCCTGAAAGGGGTGGGTTCTTTTGTCGGTGCTCAGTCAGCTTTCTTCCCCGACGATGTATCTGATCTGCGGGGGTATTGTGGCCTTTGTGGCGGTGGTCTGCGTCATCTTCGCGGTGCGCGCCTGGAAGGCCGGGGTGGCCATCGGGATGGATCAGGCCGTTTTGAAGCGGGTCATCAAATCCTCGGCCTCCTTCAGCGTCTTTCCCGCCATCGCGATTCTGCTGGGTGTGATCGCCCTTTCCGGTTCGCTGGGGATTCCGTGGCCCTGGCTGCGGCTGAGCGTCATCGGCGCCCTGCATTACGAAACCCAGGTGGCCCAGGGCGCGGCGGAGCAGGTAGGGATTACCCTGTCGGGCAGCGAGATGACCGCCGGAGCGTTTTCCACCATCGCGCTGCTGATGTCGGTCTGCATCATGTGGGGCATGGTGCTGAACCTTTTCCTGAACAAGAAATACACGAGCCGCCTGGCGGCCCCCGGGAAAAAGGCGGGGGGACGATCCTTCGCGGACGAGGCCATGACGGCCATGTTTATCGGGCTGGTCAGCGCCTATCTGGGCTCGTATCTGGGCCAGTGGGTTTCCGGAAACGGGCGGTTTACCTTCTCCGGCTCCCTGCTGCCGCTTCTGACGGCCCTGGCCGGCGTCGCGGCCATGATGGTTCTGACGCGGATCAGCGAAAGGAAACAGCTGCGCTGGCTGGAGGACTTCTCCCTGGCGCTTTCCATGCTGGCGGCCATGCTGTGCGCGGTGGGGCTGCGCCAGATGGGACTGTAAGGAGGCGGAAGGGATGAACAGAGAAGAAATACTGAGCCGCTATGAGCGCGGCACCCATCTGCTGGGCCGGGTCGTTTCCCTGATGACGCTGATCCTGCTGATCGGCGCCCCCTTCGTGATCGGAGGCTGGCTGGGCGCCATGCCCGATCTGGCGGCGGCGGGCCGGGGCTTTCTGGCCGTGGGGCTGATCTGGACGATCTCCTCCGTGGCGGAATTCCTGATCTATACCCCCATGCTGGGCTCCGGCGGCAGCTATCTGGCCTTTATTACCGGCAATCTGATCAATATGAAGATCCCCTGCGCGGTGTATGCCCGGGATCTGGCGGGCGTGAAGGCCGGAACGAAGGAAAACGAGATCGTCTCCACGCTGTCCATCGCGGTCTCCTCCCTGGTCACCATCGTCATTCTGGCGGTGGGGGTGCTGCTGCTGCAGCCCCTGCAGCCCTTTTTGCAGAGCGAGGCTCTGCGGCCGGCGTTTGACAACGTGGTGCCGGCGCTCTTCGGCGCCCTGGCGTATCGGTATTATCGGAAGCATATGAAGCTGGCGATCTGGCCCCTGCTGATGATGAGCGCCCTGTTTATCCTGGTGCCCTCGCTCCAGAGCCAGACCAGCATCCTCATTATCCCCAGCGGCGCCCTGGCGATCCTGCTGGCGTGGCTGAAATTCCGGAAGGAGGCTTAAATATTGAACACGGTATGGATTGTGCTGATCATTCTGGCGGCGGTGATCCTGATCCTCCTGGGCGTCGCGATCTTCCGGACCTTCAAGGTCAAGCGGATGAGGGCCAAATACGTGGCGCCGCCCATCGACACCCGGGCGCTGGACCTGGGCGGAAAGCTGAGCCGGATGGTTCAGATAGAAACGGTCAGCGTCCCCGACACCAACCAGCGGAGCAAGTTTCTGCCCTTCCACGATCTGCTGCGGGAGCTGTTTCCGCTGGTTCACGCCAACATGGAAAAAACCGAAATCGACGGCAACCTGCTGTTCAAATGGAAGGGAGAGACGGACGAGAAGCCGCTGGTGCTGATGAGCCATCAGGACGTGGTGCCGGCGGAAGGGGAATGGACGCACGGGCCCTTCAGCGGCGACGTGGCCGACGGCAAGATCTGGGGCCGCGGCGCCTCGGACACGAAATGTACCGTCATGGCCTTTTTCCAGGCGGCGGAGGAGCTGATCCGGGAAGGATACCGGCCGGAGCGGGACGTCTATCTTTCCGCCTCCTGCACGGAGGAATGGGCGGGGGACGGCTGCCCGAAGCTGGTGGACTATCTGGAAAACCAGGGCGTGCATCCCTTCCTGGTCTGCGATGAGGGCGGCGGCATTATTACCAACCCCGTCGGCGGCATCAAGGGCAATTTCGCCATGGTCGGCGTTTTTGAAAAGGGCAAGGCCGACCTGAAGCTGACCGCGAAATCCAGCGGCGGACACGCCAGCGCGCCGGGAAAGCATACGCCGGTGGCGCGGCTGGCCGATTTCGTCGCGACCTTCGAGCATCATAACCCCTTCCGGCGGAAAATGTCCCCGGAGGTCCAGGCGCTCTTTGAGCAGCTGGCCCCCTACGCGCCCTTCTATCTGCGGCTGCCTTTGGTGAATATGTGGCTGTTCAAGCCGCTGCTGATCTGGCTGATGCCCCGGCTCAGCCCGCAGGCCGGCGCCATGCTGCAGACCACCATCGCCTTTACCATGATGAAAGGCTCGGAGGCCTTCAATGTGATTCCCCAGGAGGCCTGGCTGGGAGCGAATATGCGCTTTATTCCCCATGAGGGGATGGAACGGAGCCTGGCGAAGGTGAAGCGCATCGCGAGAAAACACAAGATCGAGGTAGAGGTCTATCGCGCGGTGGATTATTCCCGCAGCGTGGACATCCACGGGGAAGGCTTCGGCCTGATCCGGAAGGTGATCGGGGAAACGTTCCCCGGGCTGGAAACCTGCCCCTATGTTATGACCGGCGCGACCGACGCCCGGAACTATGAGCGGATCGCGGAGCATGTGGTTCGCTTCGCGCCGGTGATATACGGGCCGGAACAGATGCAGGGCATGCACGGCGTGAACGAGAACATCGGGATCGATTGTCTGCCCGGCGCGGTGGATTTCTATAAGAACCTGATCCGGGCGAACGTCACCCCGCCGGAACCCGTAGAGGAACCCGTGCCGGAGACCGGGGAAGCGGCTCAGCCGGAGACTCCGGAAACCGAGCCGGCCACGGAAGCGGCGGAAACAACGCGGGAAACCGAACCGGCCCCGAAGGCGGCGGAAACGGCCTCCGCGATCGAAAACGGCGCGCAGGCGGGGACGGAAGCAGCCTCCGCGGCGGAGACCGAAGCGGAATCCGCAGGAGAGGAAACGGCTTCCTCCGCGGAGACGGCAGCGACACCTGAGTCCGCCTCCGCGGCGGAGACGGGCGTTGCCCCGGCTGTCGAAAAAACACCCGCTCCGACGATGACGTTCCCTCCTCGGAAGGAATCCGAATAAAAAAAGGACGAACACAAACGCCCGCTTCCCGGATAATCGGGAAGCGGGCCTGCTTTTCGGAACGGTTCAGCAGATGACCCTGTCCATCCGCCGGTCGAAGGCGTCCATGGGAATCTCCTCCGACAGCAGCGCGCGGAAGCAGAGGCAAAGGGTGGGAACGCCCGGATGGGCGGCAAGGTACCGATCATAATACCCCTTTCCGTGCCCCAGACGGGCGCCGGAGAGGGCAGCGGAGAGACAGGGAACGACGACCAGATCCGGATCCCCCTCAAAGGGAGAACCCGCGGGAGCGGGGATACCGAAGGCGCCCGGGATCATGGGAGCATCCGGACGCCAGGGAACCGCAGCCATCTCCCCGGAAGGGAGGCAGCGGGGCAGCAGGACTCTTTTTCCTTCCCGCAGGGCCGCCTCCCGCAGGGGGGAAGTGTCCGGCTCCGAGGGCAGGCTCCAGTACAGGAAAACGATCCCGGCTTCCTTCCAGACGGGCTGCGCCAGTGTTCGCTCCGCGATGCCCGCGCTTTCCCTCCGGCGGTATTCCTCCGTCAGAAGCGCCGCCCGGGCCCGTATTTCCTTTCGAAGGGCGGCCTTTTTTCCTGGAATATCGTTCAGCAATTGATGCTCCATATCAGCCTCCACGTTCCCGCCGGCGGTATTCCTCCGGAAAACCTGCCGCCCGGGCCCGTATTTCCTTTCGAAGGACGGCCTTTTTTCCGGAAGTCTGTTCCGGAAGCGCTGTTCCATGCCTGCCTCCACATGGAAGGCCGTTCCGCCCGACGGATTATATCGCCTGCGGACACAGCTGGTCTGGCTGGGCGGCCAGAAGCTGCTGGGTCATGAGAATCCCGTGCGCGGAGCTGCAGCATTTGATCTTTCCGTTCAGGATCATGTCCACCGCTTCCTGGAAGGGAACCACCATCACATCCAGATTTTCGGTGGGATCCAGATGCTGCGCGGCGACCTTTTTACAGTCCAGGGCCAGGAAAATATGCATGATGTTGGTCAGCTTGGAGGTACATTCCCGGCTGGACACCAGATGCTGCCATTTTTCGGAGACGTATCCTGTTTCCTCCAGCAGTTCCCGGCGGGCGGCATCGATGGGCTTTTCTCCGGGATCCACACCGCCGGCGGGAATCTCGATCAGATCTTCCCGGCAGGCATAGCGGTATTCAGATTTCAAAACGATTTTTCCGTCCTCCGTCACGGCGACCACGGCGGCCGCTTCCGGAAAGGTTACGGTATAGTAATCATCGATGCTGACCCCGTTGGGCAGCTCAACGGCATTTTTCTCCACATTCAGAAAACGATTGGAAAGGATTCGCTTGCTTGCGATCGTCCGCCATTTCATTCGCGCTTTTCTCCCGCGGGCGTTCCCGCTGTCTTTGCTCGTAAAATCCCGCGCCGTTCCGGGCGCGGGTTTATTCTACAACGATTCCCTTTGGGATTCAAGCGGTTTTTGCCAGGATGCGGGGGATTCCGCCGCGGCTGACAGGTCGGAGACGGCGTTTATGCCCATAAGCATGGAAAAACGCTTTCCGGAAAACGGGCGACCCGGCGCGCTTATTCTTGATGTTTTGACCAGAAGCGGATATACTGGGCAGCGGAAAAAACGCGCGAATTGGTTCGGGGAGG
>CAMOGC010000097.1 GCA_946613955.1 uncultured Clostridia bacterium | reverse complement strand
GCGGGCAGGGCGTGCTGCTCATCGGCCAGCTGCTGGCCAAGGCCGCCATGCACGACGGCATGAACGTTTCCTGGATGCCCTCCTACGGCCCGGAGATGCGGGGCGGCGAGGCCAACTGCGCCGTCGTCGTCAGCGATGAGCCCATCGGTTCCCCCCTGGTGACGGAGATTCCCATCGCCGTCATCATGAACAAGCCCAGCATGATCAAGTTTACCCCCGCCATGGAAAAGGGCGGCCTCATGCTGTATAACTCCTCTCTCATCGACATGACCCCGGATCGGGACGACATTACCGCCATCCCCGTGGACTGCAACGGCATCGCGGAGCGGCTGGGCAACGCCCGGACGGCCAACATGGTAATGCTGGGCGCGATTCTGGAAAAGACGAAGGTGGTTTCCATCGATTCCGCCATGGAGGCCCTGAAGCTGACCTTCGGCCCGAAGAAGGAGCACCTGCTCCCCATCAACCGCCAGGCCATGGAAGCCGGCGCCGCCTCGGTCCGGTAATGATCCGCGCGATTTTTCTGGATGTGGACGGAACCCTGATTTCCCATCGGATTTCGGACATTCCCGCCTCCGCCCTGGACGCCCTGCACCGTCTTCGGGAAAAGGGCGTGGGCATATACCTCGCCACCGGGCGGCATTATCGGACCCTGCGCTCCCTGCCCCTCCATGATTTCCCCTTCGACGGTTCTATTACCCTGACCGGCCACCTCGTTTACGGCCCGGCGGGCGAACCCCTGCTGCGCCTGCCCCTTTCCGCCCCAGATACCCGTACCCTGACGGGGCTGTTCCGGGAAAAGGCGCTTCCGATCCTGCTGATGGAGGAGGACCGGGTCTATATCAACTATTGCGACGATCTGGTATCGTCCATGATGCGCTCCGTTTCCACGGGGCTGCCCGGGACGGGGGAATATGCCGGAGCGCCCCTCTATTCCGCAGTCTTCTACTGTCCCCGGGAAAAGGCGGAGGGCCTGATATCCTCCCTGGAGGACTGCCGCCTTTCCGCCTGGCATTCCACCGGCTTCGATATTATCTCCCGCCGGGCGGGAAAGGTTCGCGGCATTCGGGAAATCATGCGGCTGAAGGGCCTGTCCCCGGAGGAAATCGCGGTCTTCGGCGATTCCGACAACGACGTGGAGATGCTGTCCTTTTCCCAAAACGGCATCGCCATGGGAAACGGCACTCCCGCCGCCAAAGCCGCCGCCTCCTGGGTCGCCCCCGATATCGACCGGGACGGCCTTCTCCAGGCCTTCCGGCATCTGGGGCTTCTGCCATAAGCCCTCCGGCGGCTTTCCAGCGGACTGATCAGAGGATTTCTCAGCCCCCCGCCATAAGATTTCCGGCTTTCATGCCCTTATTCCGGATGTATCTCCCGGGAATAAGGGCTTTTTCTTTTCTCCGGCCGCGGCCGTTGTGAAAAAAGGTTGATGTTTTACCGGATCCCGGGTATAATGGTATCAGCCGTGAAACGTTCCAGCCTGCCGGGCCGGGCCGCTTCCTTTGAAAGAACTCTCAAGAACCGCGTGTATCCAAGGAGAGTCTGCCCCATGTTGAGCGCTCTGTTAAAGTTTTCCAGGGAACATCCGGATTTCCCCGTCATCGATTTTCTGAACCAGTCCGCCTTTGACGAGCTGATCACCGTCAATCTGACGGAAGACCGGTATCAGTATATCTTTAATGTGGATCGGAAGTACTGGACGCCTTCCCTGGAGGGAACCTACAGTACTTTTTTTGACCATGTCTCCCAGCATGTCATTCATCCCGAGGATCGGGCGGTCTATCGCGAAATGCTGGATCCGGAGGCGCTGCCCCGGCGGCTTTCGGAAACCGGCGGCCTGTTCAGCTTTGCCTTCCGCGCCCCCCTGCAGAGCGGCGGCTGGTGCTGGTGCGAGCAGTATGTGGTGGGCGGCGGCCGGCAGGACACCCCCGATGACCTGATCTATTTCTATATCTACGATGTCCAGAGCCGAAAGGATCGCGAAGCGGGGCGGAGCCTGGTGCCCGGTCCGGAGATGCTGCCCGACGCGCTGACGGGGCTGCCCCGGGAGAAGGATTTCTACAGCCTGGGAGAGTCGCTCCTGGCGGGCGCGCAGAAGGACTGGCTTCTGATCGCCATCGATCTGCAGCATTTTAAGCTCTTCAACGAATGGTACGGCCGGGAGCTGGGGGATCACGTGCTCTCCGATATCGGGCATTCCCTCCTCCAGGTGGCCCAGAATCACGGGGGGATCGCCGGCTACATGGGGGGCGACGACTTTTCCCTCCTGGTACCCTACGGCTCCCTTCAGCCCGAAACCCTCTTCGACGCCATTCAGGGCATCATCGCGGATCACGGCGTATCCGTCGGTTTCCTTCCCGCCCTGGGCGCCTGCCGTTCCAGGGGAAATTCCATCTATCAGCTTTATGACGAGGCGACCCTGGCCTGCCAGGAGGCCAAGAAAAACTATAAATCCCGGGTGGTGTTTTTCTCCGCCTCCCTGGTGGAGCAGACTGTCGAGGACTATAAAACCCTGTCGGATTTTAAAAACGCCCTGGCCGCCGGGGAAATCACCTTCTACCTCCAGCCCCAGTGCCGGGCCGTCAACGGCAACATCGCCGGCGCCGAAGCCCTGGCCCGGTGGCTCCGGCCGGACGGGACCTGCGTCTCTCCCGTCTCCTTCGTCCCGACGCTGGAAAAGTACGGCTTCATTCCCGATCTCGACCGGCACATCTGGGAGGAGGTCTGCCGGTGGATCCGCTCCTCCCTGGATCGGGGAAATCCCCTGATTCCCATTTCCGTCAACATCAGCCCCGTGGACATCTTTACCCTGAACGTCCCCCGGTATTTTTCCGAGCTGATCCGCAAGTATGATCTGCCCCAGAGCGCCGTGAAGGTGGAGATTACCGAATCCGCCTACGGGGAGGATTCGGACAAGGTCCGGGCCACCGTGCAGGAGCTTCGGGACGCGGGCTTTGCCGTCCTGATGGATGATTTCGGCAGCGGCTATTCCTCCCTGAACATGCTCCGCGAGCTGAACGTGGACATGATCAAGCTCGACGCCTACTTTCTCCGCATGCAGGAGGATACCGAGAAAAAAGGCATGCATATCATCGAGTCCGTGGTCAACATGGCGAAAACCATGTCCATGCCCATCATCGTCGAGGGCGTGGAGACCAACGAGCACCGGGCCTATCTGATGAGTCTGGGCTGCCGGTATATTCAGGGCTATTATTTCTACAAGCCCATGCCCGCCCGGGATTTCGAGGCGCTCATCGCCGACGGCAGCAAGGTGGACCGTCAGGGCTTTACCTTTAAATTCAACGAGGAATTCCATATCCGGGAATTCCTCAACGATGAAGCCTATACCGATTCCATGCTCAACCACATCATCGGGCCCACCGCCATCTACGCCTGGCACGGGCATGGGGTGGATATCGTCCGCTTCAATCAGGAATTCTATCAGGCGGTCAACGTCCCGGATTTTACCTCCCGGCTCCTCAACATCCAGCAGTATATGCCGGAAAAGGAAGCCCCCCTGCTCCTGAAAGCGCTGGAGCAGGCCTTCGAGGACCGGCTGAACGGTTCCAGCGCCACCCTTTCCTTCCGGAAGTCCGACGGCAGCATGGCCAAATTCCTGATCCATTTCTACTTCCTCGGCGGCGGCCAGACAAAGCGTTTCTACGGCTCCGCCCGGGATATTACCGGGATCGCCAATCTCCAGCGCCAGATGAATCTTCTCTCCCGTTTCGTTTCCAGAACGGTGATCTTCCTCTCGGTCAGCGGGGACGATTATTCCTTCGAGGTCGTGGCCCACGGGCTGGAAAAGGCCATGGGGCTCTCCCGGCAGGAGATGGAGGAGGAGCTGAATAACGCCCGTTTCTATAAACGCCTGATTCCCCGGAGCGAAAGCTTCCTCTGGAAGGTCGCCTTCAGGTGTATCGAAACAAAAGGCAGCGTCTCCCAGCCCCTCCGCATGGAAGGGGCGGACGGCGCCGTCCTCTGCCTTGTGCTGGACGCGGACTATGTGGAGGATCCCCTCAGCGATGTCAAGTGCATCCTTTCCCTCCGGCAGGAAAAAACTGACGCGGGGCGTTCCGTCTGACAGGCGCTTCGCTTCTTTCGAATGCCTCGCCGGTTCCCGCAGGACCCCTCCGGCGGTCGGATTTCCGCCTCTTCCCTCCGCCCCGCGCAAGCTGAAAACCCCGCCGTCAACCGGCGGGGCTTTTTCAATTCGCCGCGGCCCGGAGCCGCAGCGTCAGGTTGTTCAGGTTCATGGCGTAGGTATAGGTGGCCTCCTCCGCCAGGGCCAGCACCAGGTGAATGCCCAGCGCCTCCTTTCCCTCCGCCGGCACGTAGTGCACCGGGTCGAAGGCGCGGCAGTCGTCCCGGAAGCGGATGACCCACCGGTCCCCTTTAAACTGAATCCGCAGGTTCATCTGATGGGGCTTTCCGTCGGAAAAGCCGTGCTTGATGGTGTTGGCGGCCATCTCCTCCACGCACAGGGAGACGCGGTTGCAGACCGTTTCGGACTGCCCGTGGCGGGCGCAGAACCGGCCGGCACGCTCCGCCAGCTCGCTGACCTCTTTCATATCATGAATCTCCGCCTCCATCAGCGCGTCCCCCGTCACGCCGAAATCCGGCTCCAGCAGCAGGCACGCGTCCTTCCGCCAGGGGAGCTTCTTCTGCCGGATGGCCACCAGGATCATCAGCCCCGCCAGGCTCAGCGTCTCCCCAAGGCAGAAATACAGCAGGATGCCCTCCGTCCCCAGAAAGGCGGAAGCGGTCAGCGCCGCCGCCAGCGGGATGATCAGAGACTCCGCCACGGAGATGGCCATCATCAGCGTGACCCGTCCCATTCCCTGATAGGCCGAGCGGAGGGAGCCCATGATAAAGCTGGGAATCAGCCCCAGGGCAAACAGACGCATCCCCAGGATGGCCAAATCCCGGGCTTTGCCTCCCTCCGGCAGGAACAGCTCCGCCAGCGTCGGCGCAAGCAGGGCCAGGACGGCGCCCACCGCGGCGCCGAGGATCAGCGCCTTCCGGCACAGGGTCCGGATCAGCTCCCACAGGCCTTCCCGGTCCTCCTCCCCCGCCAGGATGCCGGACAGCGTCAGCGACACGTTGGAGGCCCCCGTGGTAATGCAGTTGCTGGCGCCGCCCACCGTCGAAATGACGGAGAGCGCCGCCACCGCCGCGACCCCGTCGTCCCTTCCCGACAACACCTTGTTCAGCACGATGGTCAGCAGCGCCCCGACCAGGGAGCAGACTCCCGTGGGAATGCCGCCGCGGAACATTTCCCCGATTTTCTTCAGGGAAACCTGCTCCTTCCGAAAGCGGAAGACACTTTCCCGCGTGAAGAAATAGGAGGATCCGATGAGCAGCGCCGCGTAATAGCTGGCGGAGGAGGCCAGCCCCATGCCCAGCATGCCGCCGTGCCAGACAAACACATTCAGCGCATCCAGCCCGATATCCAGCACCATCATGGTGCCAATGGCCGCGATCAGCAGACCGTTCCGCCCCGCCATCTGCAGGAAGGGAACCAATACCAGCGCGCCCATGCAGGCCGGCGCGCCTACGGCAAAGCCCAGCAGATAATCCTTCGTCTGGCGGAAAAGCTCCGGATCCCGCTCCGCCCCCGTCAGCGAGGCCAGCGGCCCGCGGAAGAAGACCACAAGGGCCATGAAAAAGAGGGATATGCACGCCCCGGCCGCCAGCGCGGAGGAAAAGCCGGCGTTCGTCTCCTCCTGAGACCCGCGGCCCAGGGATTTGCTGCAGGCGACCTGAATCCCCGCGGTCATCAGCAGGGCGATGGCCCCGATGGACATCAGCAGCGGATTTGCCAGCCCATAGGCGGCCATGGCCGTTTCCTTGAGGAACCGTCCGATCATGATGCTGTCGATCATCAGACATACGGAAACCGCCAGCGCGGAGATAATCTGCGCCGGCAGCATCTGGCGAACAAGTTTTCTGATCATAAAGACCCTCCTGACAGACGCTCCGCGAAAAAAACTTCCATGCCGCGCGGAACGTGCCGGAACATTATCCCGCATTTTTCAGAATAAGGCAAGAGCGCAGTGCCGGTAATCGTGTCCCGTATTGCTGGACGGCAGGAAAATCGGGGCTTCGGCAGGCCGCAGAAGCCTTTGCTACGATGACGCGGCTTTGCAGGCACGCAAAAAGA
>CAMOGC010000096.1 GCA_946613955.1 uncultured Clostridia bacterium | reverse complement strand
TGTGACCCCATCGATGTGAACGATGTGCTCTACCAACTGAGCCATGCGACCATGTTCTCTGTGGGGGATGATCCATCCGCCCAGCTTTCGGGAACAGAAGGCATTATCGCACAAGGTTTCCCTTTTGTCAAGAGGGAATTTGCAATTCCTTCTCCGAAATCATTCTTGATGCAGGAAGGTCTGGTCCTTCATGCAAACCGATTCCGATCGTTTGGGGCGGAATTCCGGGAATCTGGGTTTGTCCGGGGAGGAAGAAATGTCCCCGTCCTTCCATCATGATGTTCTTTTCCGGATCGACCGGTATTCGAGAAGATTGAAAGCCGAAAGAGGGTTCTGCCAGATGATTGACGTATTATCCGTGGACAATATGCGAAAAAGCGACGCGCATACGATTGCCTCCGGCGTTCCGGGCCGGGAGCTGATGGCCCGGGCCGGACAGGCCATTTTCGAGGCGGCGGATTGGAAGCCGCCGGTGGCTGTTCTCTGTGGCAGCGGCAATAACGCAGGGGACGGCTATGTGGTGGCGGAGCTGCTGAGGAACCATGGCATCCCCGTTGACCTGATTCTGCTTTCCGACCGGTTTTCATCCGACGGCAAATACTATTATGACCGCTGCCGGGCGGCGGGTATCCCGGCGCTCCCCTGGCATACCGGCCTGGATCTTTCGGCTTACGGTTCCATCCTGGATTGCCTTTTCGGAACCGGCTTTCACGGCGAACCCCAGGGGCCTTCCCGGGAGGCCATCGAGGCCGTCAACCGAAGCAGCGCCTACGTGGTTTCCGCGGATATCAACAGCGGCCTGAATGGCGACAGCGGCCTGGGGGATCCCTGCGTGCGTTCCGATCTGACGGTGGCCATCGGAGGGTTCAAGCCCGGTCATTTTCTGAACCGGGCGAAGGATGTCATGGCCCGGAAAATCAGCGTCGATATCGGCATTTCCCCGCTCGATCCGCCCTTTCACCTGCTGGAGGAAGCGGACGTCCGCGGCTTCTTCCCTCCCCGCCCCCATTTTTCCCATAAGGGCACCTACGGCTATCTGACCCTGATCGGCGGCTCCCGGAAATACACGGGGGCGATCCGCCTGGCTGCCATGGCCGGCGCCGCCATGCGCTCCGGCGCGGGGGTGGTTCGGGCGGCGTTTCCCTCCTCCCTCTATCATGAAATCGTCCCCGCTCTGCTGGAAAGCACGGCCTTCCCTCTCCCGGACCGGGAGGGTGAGCTGGTCTTCAGCCAGGCCGACCTCGCCTCCCTGGCGGAAAAAAGCCGATCCATCGCCTTCGGTATGGGAATCGGCCTGGGAAACGGCGCGCGGGACAGCCTTTCCTGGCTGCTGGATCATTTTACCGGGAACCTGATCGTGGACGCCGACGGGCTGACACTGCTGGCCGCCATGAAGCCGGAGCGTCTCCGTCAGTCTCCGGCTTCCCTGATCCTGACGCCCCATATCGGGGAGTTCTCCCGTCTGACCGGGCTTTCCCCGGATCAGATTCTTTCCGATCCGGTCAAAGCGGCCCGCGGTTTTGCCGGAGACCACGGGGTCGTTCTCCTCCTGAAGGGTCCCGCCACGATTGTCACGGATGGCTCGGAGGTACTGCTGACGGATACCGGCTGTCCCGGCATGGCCACCGGCGGCAGCGGCGACGTGCTCTCCGGCATCCTCGCGGCCCTGGCCTCCTGGATGCCAAATCCTCTTCGGGCAGCGTCCGCCGCCGCCTGGATCAACGGGAAGGCGGGCGAAAAGGCGGAATCCCGCTCCAATGCCTACAGCATGACCGCCGGGGACACCGCGCGCGCTGTGGGAGAGGTGCTGACTGCCCTTTTGCGATTTTGACGCCGAACCGCTTCCGCCTGTACAAAAGCGCCCCGTCCGTTTCCGGGCGGGGCACTCTTTTTTCTCATTGATGATTCTTTTGTTTCTCTCCGGAGAGGTTTTGCGCCTTCCAAAGAGCGGTTTTTTATTGCACGTCCCTGGACGCTTCCTTCACAGCGCTTTCCACCGCCGCTTCCGTCGCGGCTTCCTCGACGGCGGCTTCCGTCACGGCCTCTTCCACCGCTTCCGTGGCAGCCTCTTCCACAGCCTCTTCGGCGGCTTCCTCGACGGCCGCTTCCGTTACAGCCTCTTCGACCGCCGCCTCCGCCACAGCCTGCTGCACCGGGGCAGGCGCTTCCTCGACCGCCTGTGCGACGGCTGCCTCGACCTCCTCGGGCCCGCCGATCAGGATCAGGTCGCCGTCGTTGTTGCGCAGGGGATCGGTTTCCGCCTTCAGCTTGTCGGCCATCCGCTGGCCGATCTTGGCCTTCAGATCGTCATTGGGGCCGGCGAAGAGCTCCTCTCCGGCCTTGGTCGCCACATCGCCCAGCGCGTCCATCAGCAGCCGGATCTGGTTCAGGTAATACTGATAGCTTTCCGTAAAGGTTTTCACGGTGCTGCTGACATATTCCTGATTGGCCTTGCGGTTGTCGTGAATCTCGTTGTCCAGGTTGAAGCGCTCCACCGCCGCGGTCCGGGCGAATTCCTGTTCCTTTTCCTCCCGGCCGGATTCAAATTCCTGGATCTTCCGGTTATACAGTTCCTTCAGGCCCTCGTATTCCGCGATGGAGGATTTCAGCTCCTTCTTCAGCTGGTCCAGATCCGTATCGCGCAGCTCGCTCTCCAACTCGGAAACCCGTTTCCGGGCGTTGTCGAGCTGGGTTTTCAGCTCGTCCCTCTCCTTGACGTTCTTTTCGATCGTCCTTTTCAGCTCGAGCACCTTGTTTTCCAGTTCCTTGATCTTTGCTCCGCCAAACATGGTCTGTTTCCTCCTTGCTCTTGTCGGTCGGTCCTGCCGCGGCCCGGGCCGGAGGCCCTCCATTCCCGAAGGCGCTTCCGCCGGCCAGCTGTACAGCCGCCTTACCCGCCGGATTTCCCTTCGCGTGCCGTTCCGATGATTCTTCATTCTTTATTCTCCGCGGTCGCGTCGGTTTCCTTTTTGTTCATCAATTTTTCACATATCAGTCCCCGGCCTCAGCCGCCCACGCCCTTGTCGATCGAGGCGCCCGTCGCCTTGTTGACGATAAAGTTGATCAGCAGCACCACCACGATGATCAGCAGATTGATCGCGTTTCCGAACTGGGCCCAGCCCTTCTCGGAGTATTGCATCAGCATCGTCGTCAGCAGGGTGTTGCTCGTCGGAACCAGCAGCACGAACAGGCTCAGCTCCCGCATGCAGCTGACCATGGGCAGCAGATATCCCGACAGGAAGCTGGTTTTCTGGATGGGGATGATGATCCGCCCCATCCGCTTGTACCACGGCACCCCCTGCATCTGGGCGGATTCCTCGATTTCGGTGGAAAGCTGCAGCATAGCGTTGACGCCGGAGCGGGAGGCAAAGGGCAGATACTTGACCGATCCGACCAGCGCCAGCAGGGCAAAGCCCCGCAGCCAGGGGATGGGAGCCGCAGTCGCCAGATAAACCGCGCCGAAGGCCAGCGCCGGCATCAAATAGGGAAAGAAGGCCAGGCTGCCGACCCAGGAAGCCATCCGGGTTCCCCGCTTCCGGGCGGTGCCGTATCCGATCAGGATGCCGCTGGTTCCCGCCACCAGGGCGCATACCAGCGCCAGCGCCAGGCTGAAGCCCAGGGCGTTCCAGACCTTCGGGTTCAGCAGGATGCCGGTGGAATCCCCCTGATCCAGCCGCTTTTCCAGCCCCGTTCCGATCCAGAAATCGAGGGTCATGTTGGAAAGCGAATAGTCGCCGGCCTTCACGATGACGGACTCAAGCGCGAAGGTGATCAGCGGAATGATGGCGAAAAGCAGCAGGATGATGACCAGCGCGATGGCGATGGGCCGGTTGGCCCGGCCCAGGTTGATCCGGCTGATCTGGCCGGATTTCCCGGTCACGGTGGTAAACTGCTGCCGCCCGCTGGATACCTTCTGGTTCAGGGTCAGGATGGCGACGCCGAACACGATCATGACCGCGACGATGATGTAGGCCTGGCCGGGATAACTGTCCATCAGGGATTTCAGCTTCGTGCTCAGCACATAGAAACGCACCGGCGAACCGAGGAACACCGGCACCGAATAGGCGCTCATGGCGCTGGCGAAAACCAGCAGCAGCGTGCTCAGCATGGCCGGGCGCACGATGGGCAGCGTGATTTTCCGAATGATCTGGAAGCGGCTGGCCCGCAGGATCGTCGCCGCCTCCTCCAGATTGGCGTCCATATTCCGCAAAATACCGCCGATGAGGATATAGGCGAAAGGCGCGTAATGCAGCCCCAGCACCAGGGCGATCGGAAACGCGCCATACACGAACCACTCCGGCATATATACGCCGAAAACGGAGGCCATGATCCCGTTCGAGGTTTTCAGCCCGATGTTGACGTTCTTGAAAAACGTTTCCCAGAAAAGGGCCAGAGTCCACGCCGGCATGATGTAGGGAAAGGTAAAGACGCCCGAAACGAACTGCTTATACTTGAGGTTCGTCCGGGTTACGAGGAAAGCCACCGTGCCCCCGAAAAGGATCGCCGTCAGCGAGGCGCCGATGGAAACCACCAGCGTGTTCAGCAGCGGCTGATAAAACTGGATCCGGCTGTAGTCGTTTTCCGGCGTGGCAAACAGGCGCTGAAAATGATAAAAGGAAATCTCCCCCGCCGGCAATCTCGCCGCCCGGGCCTCCCGGCCGGTATGGATGGTGATCGTTTCCTTCATCATGGACAGCAGCGGATACAGCGTCAGCCCCGCCAGCAGCACCAGAAACACCAGCAGAATCAGGTTGGCCGGCTGGCTCAGCCAGGTTTTCGCCCGGCGCAGCCCTCGGGTCATGTTCATCGATCGGTTCACCCCTTTGTCGGAGGAAGGAACGGCCTTGCGGATCAGAAGCGTTCCCGTGAATCAGGGGCCGCCTCATGGAGCCGAAGCCGCTCCGCGGATAGGGAATCGCGGCCGTCCCGCAGACCGGAAGAAATGGAACGGAGCCGCCCCGGCTCCGGGGAAAAGCCGGAGCGGGGCGGCTCCTTCATCATCCGGGGAAGGTTTACCGCTGGCAGTGCTGCAGGATAAAGTCCTCAACCTCGAAATTGGCCAGAAGGTATTCCGTATCTTCCATGACCAGCGTGTCCTTCCAGACGTCGATGGTCAGATCCCCGTCGTTGACCCCGATGGAGGGTTCCGGAGAATAGGCGCCGATGCTCTTGCCCCAGGGCTGGAAGCCGTCGGCGGTCATCAGATACTCGATGAACAGCATGGCGGTATAGGGCCGCTTCGCCCGGGTGTTGATCATGGTATACATCGGATACATGAAGCCGGAGAAGGGCTTGACCTGGTATTCGTTCGCCGTCGCGTCATACTGGGCGACGGTCAGGTTGTCCGTCAGCACGGAGGAGGAGCGCAGCTTGCTCAGAACGAACAGGCCGATCTTCCCCGTGGCGGTATCCTGGCTGATTTCCTCGGCAATGGAGGTGTCGGATTTGCCGAAGGTCACGTTGTCCAGGAATTCGGCGACCCACTTATATCCGGCGTTGTTGTATCCGCCCAGCTCGATGGGCTCACCCTTCCATTCCTGATACGCTTCGGCCAGCTTCTCGGCCCAGTCCTCCCGCGTGCACATGACGAGGAAGTTCATGTTGACCTTCTCGCTTTCCGGATTCTTGAAGATGATGTTTCCCTTCATCTCCGGCGCGGTCAGCTCCCACACGTTGCGGATGGCGGGAACCTTGTCGCCCTTGTTGTTATAGATGAAAAGCTTGTTGATATACTGATGCACCAGGGCGGGCTGCTGATCCGCGGGATCCAGCTTGTCCCTGACGCTGGCGGGCACGAAGTTGAGCACCAGGCCCTCGTCGATCGCGTCGGTCAGCTGGGCCCCGTCCTGAATCATGACCATGTCG
The DNA here is from genome assembly GCA_946613955.1 of uncultured Clostridia bacterium. The sequence goes on along the minus strand of CAMOGC010000096.1, from coordinate 396 downwards.
GCCGCGTCGGCGCCGGTCTCGGCCCGCAGGCGGGTATAGATTTCCTGGTCCTTCGGGTTGCTGGAGCTGACGGGGATGTTATACAGGGCGGAAAACGCCTCCGCCGCCGTCTCGATCCGGCTGGTATTTCCGTAAACGATGAAGGTTCCGGTTTCGGCCTGGGCCTTTTCCACCAGTTCCTCATGGGTCATTCCCTGCCCGGCGGCGATATCCGCCGCCACATCCGCCGAAGCGAACGCCGCGGCCAGCGCCATCATCAGGGTCAAAAGAATCGCAAGTCCCCTCTTCATTCCTCGTTCCTCCCCTTCTATGTCCGTTTTTCCGGCGGAACCGCCGCCGATCCGTTTTGGCTATTTTACCACAGATCGCGCCCAATTGCCACAGGAAATTTTAAAA
>CAMOGC010000095.1 GCA_946613955.1 uncultured Clostridia bacterium | reverse complement strand
CCAGGTATTCCGGGCTGGTCAGGAATTCCCAGCTCCAGGGGATCATGTCCTTCTTAAAATAGTCCCCCAGGCTCCAGTTGCCCAGCATTTCAAAAAAGGTCAGATGGCTGGGATCCCCGACGTCGTCGATATCCCCCGTCCGGATGCATTTCTGCACGTCGGTCAGGCGGGTTCCGGCGGGATGGGGCGTCCCCATCAGATAGGGCACCAGCGGATGCATGCCCGCCGTCGTAAACAGAACGGTCGGATCGTTCTCCGGAATCACGGAGGCGGAGGCAATCCGATGATGCCCCTTGGACTCCATAAAGCTCAGAAACTTTTCCCGCAGCTGGGCGGAGGTAATCTCTTTCATTGCGTTTGAACCCCTTCCATCTTCTTTGGCCATGCTTTCCACATGAAAAAACGGGCGCGAAAAGCACCCGCCCATTATAGCAAAAGGCCTTCCCCTTTGCAACAACCGTTTCGCCCCGCCTTTTCGATCTCCTCCGGCGGGCATGGCGGCCCCTGGCGCGTCTGTCCCCGCCGGCCCCTTCCCGGACGGTTTCTCCGGCCGGCTCATCCGTCTTTCCGGAGGCGCTTCGCCGGAGCGCCCCGGATCCCGCTTACAGGACAATCTCCCCCGGCCGATAGCCCGGCGGCAGGGGCTCCTCCTCGGGGAAGACAAAATCCGGATCCTCCAGCACCGGCAGAAACGCCTCGTAGGGAATGCTGTCCAGCTCCCGGCCGTAGCTGGTCTGGCCGAACCATCCGCCCTCCTTCGCCTTCTGGTTCAGATCCCGGGCGAACTTGGTCCGGTTGCAGCAGTCGTGGACGGCGATGGGCCAGCCCTCCTCCGCCGCCTCCCGCAGCATTTTCAGGGAAATCTCCCGGCTGAACACCGGGCTCAGATAGCCCATGCGGTAAAAATACAGGTTCTCGCCCCAGTAGTTCGGCAGGTTGTTCGCGTTCAGATGCAGCTCGGCGCAGTTCATAAAATCGATCCCGGAATCCAGAATCGCCTTCTTTTTCTCATGGAACGCCCGGTCGAATTCCCGGGTCATGGGCGTTTCGATCCCGACCTGGGGGATGTATTTTTTCGCCGTCCGCATGGCGTCGATGACCCGGTCCGCCGCCCCGGAGGCCCCCAGATTGAAACGGATCTCGTCCAGCCCCGCCTCGCCCAGCGCCCGCAGGTTTTCCTCCGTCGCCTTCAGGCCGTTGGTATACAGATGCTGATGCACCCCCGCCCCGGCGAAGCGGCGGATGATTCCGTAGTATTTTTCGATCTCCGTCATGGGCTCGAGATACACGTAGGCGATGCCCGTCGGCTTCCCCTGCAGGGCGAAAAGCAGCGGCAGATCCTCCTCCCGATACCGCCCGCCGCCGATTTCCCACAGCCCCTCCCCGATCGGGGGAATGGCGTCCAGAAGGCCGTAATCGTAGCAGAAGGGGCAATGGGCGTCGCATTTGTTCGTTTTCCGGACGGCGGACAGCCCCGTGCCCAGCAGGCAGGACCGGCAGCCCCGCGGAAAGCGCTCCTCCGGCCCGACATACAGGGTGCTCGGCCCCTCGCCCAGGCCCTTCAGCCCGGGTATTTCCGCCATCAGGGCCTGAAAGCGGGCCTCCGCCCCCGCCTCGATCTGGCTGAAAACCGCCAGGGCGATCTCCTGCTGGCGGCAGCCCAGGGGCTGATCCTCCGGCAGGGCCGCAAAGAAGGTAAACCATTGCAGGGCGTCCTTTTTTGATATTTTCATGCTTTTTGCCTCCCTGGTCGCTTTGGGTTAAAGGTTCGTCTCCGGCCGGGCGATCGCCGCCGCTCTGTCTCCTCCCGCATGGGGAGGTTCCGCTCGTCCCCGGCCGGGCCGCAGCTTGAACCGGAACGTACTCCCCCGCTCCGTCTCCTCCCGCGCGGGGAGGTTCCGCTCGTCCCCGGCCGGACACCGGCTCCCCCCCGCGGCGGCTTTTGTTCCTTTTTGTAACATTTTGGTCGGGTTATTGGCGGATTAGCCCTGTCGTTTTCCGCTTTTGTGGGTTTTTATGCGGAAAAGCCGGATTTTTTCGGTCATTTCTTTACAATAAGGTTACATTTTTGTTGACAAAGTGGGGGCAGATCGGTTACAATATCTACATCCGGTGGTTTCCGCCGCCGGAAAACCACAAGGAAAGGGCAAACGCCATGAAACGCTTCTTCCTTTTTGTCGCAGTGATCGCGCTGGCGCTGCCCTGCGCCGGGGCGCTCGCGGCGGATTACACCAAGAACAGCGACGGAATCTACGTGGACGCCAGCGGCGCCGTCATCGAGGATCTGTGGGATGAAAGCGCCGGGCTCTATATCGTCAACGGAACCGGATACGCCATCGTCGACACCGACGATCCCAACTATACGGACACGGAATCCGACGGCGTCGTCCAGAACGAGGACGGCAGCATTACCGTCGATTCCGGCGCCATCCAGAGCGAGGATCCCGTGGCGGAGCAGCATCCCGGCCATCTGACCAACGCGGAATGGGCCGCCCGGATGGCCAAGGCCTCCGCGAAAAACGGGACCACCACCGGCGTGGTCTACCTGGCTGAGGACGGAAACGCCTATCCCGCCGTCATCCGCTCCCTTGGCCTGGCGAAGAGCACGGTTCTGGTCGGCGGGCAGCAGATGCGGGTGCCGACCAGCTCCATCCGTTGGGACAACCAGGCCCCGGAAGAGAAACAGCTGGCCGTCGTGAGCACGAAGAAGCAGACCTACGCCACCCTCCGGGCCAAGAAAAGCGCCAAGTCCTTCGTCATGGGGCATTGCGACAAATGCAAGGTGATGCTGGTCATCAATACCGGAAAAACCTGGACCCTGGTGGATTGCGACGGCGTCCGGGGCTATGTGCTGACCAGCTCCCTGACCTTTTATGACAACAAGCCCAAGAACTACGCCTGCGGCATCATTACCGTCCACGGCAAAACCCCCAGCGGAAATACCGTGCACGTCCGCTCCTCCAACCAGAACGGCGCCCGCCAGATCGCCGAGTTCCCCGTCGGAACCGAAATCGAGGTCTATATGCAGGAGGGCCGGTGGAGCGAGATCGACGTCGGCGGCCTCCACTGCTACATCCTGTCCGAATTCGTCACCCTGTCCGAGCCCCTGATGGTCGCCTCCGCCGAGCCTGAAGAGTAAGCCACGGGCGCGGGCGCCGCTTTACCGGGTCTTTCTTCCGGCCTTCCCGAAAGGGAAGGCCGTTTTTCTGTCCGGGGGAACGGCCCTGCGCGCCCGGCCGTTTCACCTCCCGTGCCCCGGCTGTTTTTTGTCCGGGGCAACGGCCCCGACCAAAGCGTCAGTTCAGGTTTTCGAACAAATCGTTGTGTTCCTTATCCGGCCCCACCAGCGAACGATACAGCCCGAACAGGCTGCAGTCGCAGGGGCCCGATTCCTCAACCTTGTATTCCGAGGTCCGCTGGGACACGTGGCAGTAGAACGCCTCCGTCGCCACCTCGAAGGCCGTCTTCCCCCCGAAGGCGTCCAGCGGCACCTGCCAGTCGAAATCGATCCGCCCCTCCTCATACAGATGCAGATAGCATTTCGGCACGTCCCACGGGCCGTATTCCTGATAGGATTCCTTGAACTTCTTTTTGTCCGTCGCGAATTCCAGGCTCTGGATCACCGCGTCGGCGCAGGCCCGATGGCACCCGTGGCCGTATTCGCCGCGGATGTCATGGGTAATTACGACGTCCGGCTTGAAGCGGCGGATCCATCCGGTCACGATTTTATACACCGCGGTTTTGTCCCACCGCTCATACTGATCGCTCAGGGAGAGGGTAAAGCTGTCCCGGAAGTGGCCGAAAACCGGATAGTTCCGGACGCCGCAGGTCCACAGCCCGTCCAGATACTCGAGCCGGCGGTAGGGCATCGTCGGCACCATCAGGCAGGTCTGCACCACCTTGCGCTGCACGCCGGCGTAGAGGGGCATGATGCCGCCGAACCAGAGCAGCTCGTCGTCCGGATGCCCGCCGACCAGCATCAGATCCGCCTTTTCCGCCGGGGGATTCCAGATCTGGACGTTCGAGGGCAGATCGCCCTTTCCGTATACGTGCAGCTCCGCCAGGGGAATGGGGGTGGATTTTTTGGCCTTCGCCGGGTTTACGATGCGAAACTCGGTCGTCCCCGCCGGCAGGAGAAGACATTCCGACAGGAAGGCGCCCTCCGTGGAATTCACTTCCACCCATTCCCCGGAGGCGTCCCGCACCTGCACGGCGATGGCGTGCTCATGCTCATACCACTGGAACCAGACCGCGCTGGCCTCCTCCCCTTCGGGCACCGTCACGGTAATCATGGCGCCCTTTCCGCCGCTGGAGGTCCAGTAGGTCTTGTATTTCCCGTCCCGGATGTTCTTGAAGTCCGTCTTCTGGGAGGCGGGCTTCATTTCGCAGGCGGCGGTAATATCGGCCGCCTCCTGGGCGAGGGCCCCGGCGGCACAGAAAGCAAAAAGCATCGTCAGCAGCATCAGGATCCATTTTCGGGAACAATGCAAGGGAAAGACCTCCTTCGGTAATCAGCGTTCAGAGGGATCTGCGGCGAGGCCGCGGGCACGCGCCCCGCGCTTTCGGCGGACGCGGACGGGCGCGAGCGGGAATTTGCCCGCATCGCGGCACACGCACGGCGCGGCTCAGACGCTTCACAGCGCAAAATTCCCCGCGCTTTTGGTATTTTATCGCGGATGGAAAGCTTCCGTCAAGGAAAAGGAAAAGCGCCCGTCCGGAGCAGGGATATGCCCCTTTCCGGGAGATGAAGGGCTTTCGCGCGGAAAAGAAAGATCCCGTCGGAAGAAAGGGCGCTACCGTCTGAAAAATGAAAACCCCCATCCGGGAAAAGCGTTTGACAAAAGGCCGGGCGGGTGGAATAATGGAGAAAAAGGATTCGGCTTTCCCGCGCCCCGGGCGGCTCCTGCCGTCCTTTCCCGGCGCGTGACCGGGCCGTGTCCGGAAGCGAAGGGGGCGTGTCCCTGATGGCCAGAAAGCGCCGTTTTTCCAAAACAGAATGGTCCTGGATCCTCTATGACTGGGCCAACTCCGTCTATGCCACCAATATTGCCGCGGCGATCTTTCCCATCCTCTATTCCCAGATCGCCGGAAAGGGGACGACGGCGGACCTCCTCTACGGCTACGCGGTCTCCCTGGCCAACCTGCTGGTCGCGGTGCTGTCGCCCTATCTGGGCGCCATCGCGGATTTCAAGGGCATGAAAAAGAAGCTCTGGACGGGCTTTCTGATCCTGGGCGTGGTCTTTACGGCGGTCATGGGCCTGGTCGGCTCCTGGCAGATGATGCTGATCGGCTTCGTCCTGTCCCGGATCGGCTTCAGCGGCGCCAACCTGTTCTATGACAGCTTCCTGACGGACGTGACCACGCCCCAGCGGATGGACCGGGTCAGCTCCTGGGGCTTCGCCATGGGCTACATCGGCGGCTCCACCATTCCCTTCCTGATTTCCATCGGCATCATGCTGGCCATGAAGCAGAGCGAGCTGAGCATGCGTCTGGGCGTGCTGATCGTTCCGGTCTGGTGGCTGGTGTTTTCGATTCCGTTCATGAAAAACGTGCGCCAGGTTTCCTATGTGGACACGCCGCCCCGGGAGCTGGGCTCGGCGGCCTGGAAAAACACCGTCGCCACCTTCCGCCGCATTTTGAAAAACAAGGCGGTGCTCTTCTTCCTGCTGGCCTATTTCTTTTATATCGACGGGGTGGATACCATTATTTCCATGGCCACCAAATACGGCGACACCCTCGGCCTGGGGGCCATCGGCATGATCCTGGCCCTGATGGTGACCCAGCTGGTCGCCATGCCCTGCAGCATTCTCTTCGGTTCCCTGGCCCAGAAGCACGGCGCCCTGAAGCTGATCGCCTTCGCCGTCGGGCTGTATACCCTGATTACCGTGGTCGGCTTCGCCATGGGCTTCCTGGTGGATTTCCACGATACCCTGGGCCTGACGATGGAAAAGGCCGTCAGCGTCAGCTCCATCCTCTTCTGGGTATTGGCCACGCTGGTGGGCACCGTCCAGGGCGGCATCCAGGCCCTCAGCCGCAGCTATTTCGGCCGGCTGATTCCCCCGGAGCGCAGCGGCGAATACTTCGGCTTCATGGATATTTTCGGCAAGTTCGCCTGCGTGATCGGCCCCGCCCTCTATGAGCTGTTCTACGGCCTGACCGGCAAGGCCTGCTTCGGCATCCTGAGCCTCATCCTCCTCTTCGTGCTCGGCCTCGTTTTCCTCGGCCTCGGCCGGCCCCATTTCCGCCGGGCGGAAAAAAAGCAGGCCGCCGCCTCCCGCTGATCGC
>CAMOGC010000094.1 GCA_946613955.1 uncultured Clostridia bacterium | reverse complement strand
TGATTCCCGCCGGTACCGGTATGAGGCGGTACAAGGACATCACCCTCAAGGATTCCTTCTCCTTCTGATTCCCAAACAAAACAGCGGCTTCCCGGTTTCGGGAAGCCGCTGTTATTGATAAATTACGCGCTCACTCCGGCGCCGCGCCGGGCGCTTTCCCGGCAGCCGTGACGCCGCTGGGGGCACCGGCAAAAGGAGGAAGCCCGAGGCCCCGCCGCGCGGAAATCAGCTTCTGCGGCCCAGCAGCACCCGCATCTCGGCGCCCTTGGCCAGGTTTCCCTTCACCCGCAGCAGGCCGCTGAGATACAGCTTGTCGAAGGTGGTTTTTCCCTGGGCCATGGCCATCAGATGGTCAAAGCTGGCGGAGACGAAGGCGTCGGCGTCATGGAAGGTAAAGGGCTCGATCTGGAAGGAGGCGTTGTCCCCGTCCCGGTCGAAAACCATGAAGAAGAAGCCGTCGGTCTGGGTCGTCATATGCACCTGGATCACCCGGTGATACTTCGGGCCGAAGATTTCGGAGGCATAGGCCCGGTTCTCCTTCTCCAGGGCGACGTAGGCGTCCTTCAGGCGGAGATAGGCGTCCCGGTAGGGGATCTGCACCACCTCGTTCCCGACGGCGATGCGGGCGTAGATCCGCTGATACTGCTGGGCGCTGCGGTCCCAGGAGAAATCCTTTTCCATGCAGCGGCGCCGCAGCAGCGCGAAGGTTTCCTCGTCGCAGAAATAAACCCGCAGGGCGTTCATGATGGCCAGCATCAGGGCGTCGGAATGGTATTCCAGGAAGGAGAAGCCGTCGCCGATGCCGTCAAACTCGCTGTAGGCCCGGACGGAGTCCTTCAGGCCGCCGGTTTCATGGACGATCGGAATGGTCCCATACCGCATGGCCATCATCTGGCTCAGGCCGCAGGGCTCGAAGCGGGAGGGCATCAGATAGAAATCGGACCCGGCGAACACCTGGGCGGCCACGTCCTCGGAATAATCGCTGGAGAAGCCGAACTGGCCCGGCCAGCGGCGGACGCATTCGTTGAAATAGCCGACGTAGGAATCGTCCCCCTGGCCGTAGATGATGACCTGGACGCCCAGATCCATCAGCCGGGGCAGCAGATCCCGGATCAGCTCGATGCCCTTTTGCTCCACCAGGCGGGCGACGGAGCAGAAGAGGGGAAAGCGGGGCTGCCGGTTCAGGCCGAAGCGCTCCTGGATGGCCTCCTTGCAGCGGGCCTTGCCCTCCATGTGGTCCCGGTCGAAGGCGGCGGGGAGGCGCCGGTCCAGCCGGGGATCGTAATGATCCATGTCGATGCCGTTGAGGATGCCGCTGAGCTTGTTGGCCACCAGATTGGCCACGCCCTCCAGCCCCATGCCGTATTTGGCGCGATGGAGCTCCCGGGCGTAATTGGGCGAAACGGTCGTGACCGCGTCGGCCATCATCATGGCGCCCTTCATCAGATTGACATCGTGCCGCCCCTGATACTCATACCCCAAACCGCCGTCATACCACCCCTCCGGCAGGGCGAAGGTGGTCTGGAGCTCCCAGGCGCTGAACTGGCCCTGGTAGGCGATATTATGAATGGTAAAAACGGAACGGATGTTTTTCAGCTCCGGCCGGGTCACCTGGTCATTCTTGAGATAGACGACCGTCAGGGCGGTTTCCCAGTCGTTGCAGTGCAGAATCTGGGGAAGGGGGCCCATCTCGGGCAGCATTTCGATGACCGCCCGGCTGAAGACGGCGAAGCGGAGCTTGTCGTCGTCATAGCCGTAGAGGCGGGGCCGGTCGAAGAAGGGATCGTATTCCACAAACCAGACCGGCACCCCGGCGCGGTCGCCCTTCCACAGGCCCATGGGATAAACGGTTTCCCCGTGCCGGATGTCGCAGTCGGCCATTTTCTTCAGCTTTCCGTCAAAACGCTGCCGGACGCACTGATACAGGGGCGTAATGATCGCCGCCTCGTCCCCGGCCGCCTGCAGGGCGGGGGGAAGGGAAAAGGCCACGTCGGCCAGGCCGCCGGATTTGCTGAAGGGAGCGCATTCGCTGGTAACAAACAGGATTTTCATGGATAAAGCTCCTTTGAACTGGAAAGGCCAGCCGCTTAATCCCCGGTGGCGGACAGGGAAACAGGCCCCGCATGCCGCCTTCGCGCCCCGGGCAAGAATAACCGGCCTCGTTTTCTTCACTTTAGCGCATTTGCCGGAAGATGTCAATCGAAAAAAGACCTTCGCGCCGCCCCGAAAACAGGCGGACGCCGTGTTTTTCCGGCCGGGGGCCGGAACCAGGACGCCGGGGAGGGGTCGAAACGGGAAGCGGCGGCCTTCCGGCTGAAGGAACAGGAAAAAACAGCGCGGAAAATTTTACCCAAACCGTTGACAATCAAGGGCGTGGATGATAATATTACGAGGTTGCCGCATGCTCCCCGGAGGAATGCGCCTGTGAAGGCGCGCCTTTTGGGAATCTGGAAGGAGGTTGGAGCGATGGAGATGCTGAGGTCCGGGGCCGCGAGAGTGGTCGGAGCGAAACAGGTGACCCGCGCGCTGAAGGCCGGGAAAGCCGCCCGCGTCTATGTCGCCAACGACGCCGACACGTTCATTTTCCAGATGGTGGTTCGCGCCGCCGAAGAGGCGGGGGTTCCCTGCGTGCGCGTGGCGACGATGAAGGAGCTGGGCATGGTCAGCGGGGTGGATGTTGCCGCCGCGGCCGCCGCCGTGCTCCGATAACTCATTTGCCCTTTAAGATCCTGAGGGTTGCGGGATCTTTGGGATATTTTTCAGGAGGTGCTCGAATGCCCACTATTAATCAGCTTGTCCGCAAGGGTCGTGAACGGGCCACCAAAAAGTCCACCGCTCCTATTCTGCAGGGCTGCCCGCAGAAGCGCGGTGTGTGCCTGAGCGTAAAGACTCAGACCCCCAAGAAGCCCAACTCCGCCCTGCGGAAGATCGCGAGAATCCGCCTGACGAACTCCATCGAGGGTACCTGCTACATCCCCGGAATCGGCCACAACCTGCAGGAGCATAGCGTTGTGCTGATCCGCGGCGGCCGTGTGCGGGATCTGCCCGGCGTTCGTTATCACATCATCCGCGGTGCTCTGGATACCGCCGGTGTGGCCAAGCGGATGCAGGCTCGGTCCCTGTACGGCGCAAAGCGCCCGAAGAAGTAAGAGCGTGTTTCCGCCGCAGCTCCGCGCGGCCGATAAGCGTTTCCGGCTTCCGGCGGTCCTTCGGAACAGGGACCCCCGCAAGGCGGAGAAAAACGCCCGGCCGGCCGGCCTGAACGGGCCCGGGATTTCGTGATGCTGACACGAAACCGATCGGAGAGAGGAAACGGACAACTTACTGTCAGGAAATGAATTGAGGAGGGAAACCTATGCCCCGTCGCGGTTTTGTACCGAAACGTGAAGTGCTGCCGGATCCTGTTTACGGGACCACGGTGGTGACCAAACTGATCAACCAGATCATGCTGGACGGCAAGCGCGGCATCGCGCAGAACGTCTGCTATTCCGCCTTTGCCTCCGTCGCCGAGAAGACCGGCAAGGACGCGAACGAAGTCTTCCAGAGCGCGCTGAACAACGTTGCTCCCCAGCTGGAAGTCAAGGCCCGCCGCGTCGGCGGCGCCACCTATCAGGTGCCTATCGAAATCCGTCCGGAACGCCGCCAGACCCTGGCGCTGCGCTGGATCGTGGACTTTGCCCGCAAGCGCGGTGAAAAGACCATGGCCGAGCGCCTGGCCGGCGAACTGATGGACGCCGCCAACAATACCGGCGCCGCCGTCAAGCGCAAGGAAGAAATGCATCGAATGGCTGAGGCGAACAAGGCTTTCGCTCATTATCGCTGGTAAGCACAGAAGGGTTTTCTTTTCTGCGCCGGTTTTCATTGAAAGGAGCAATTGCCCGAAATGCCCAGAAGTCACCCGCTCGAAAGAGTACGTAATATCGGCATCATGGCGCACATCGATGCCGGAAAAACCACAACCACCGAGCGCATCCTTTTCTACACGGGAAAGAATCACCGCATCGGCGAGACCCATGAAGGCACCGCCACCATGGACTGGATGGCCCAGGAACAGGAGCGCGGCATCACCATTACTTCCGCCGCCACCACCTGCTTCTGGCACGATCCCCATGATCCCAACAACAAGAACAAGCAGTACCGGATCAACATCATCGACACGCCCGGACACGTGGACTTCACCGTCGAGGTGGAGCGCAGCCTGCGGGTGCTTGACGGCGCGGTCAGCGTCTTCTGCGCCAAGGGCGGCGTGGAGCCCCAGAGCGAGACCGTCTGGAAGCAGGCGGAAACCTATCACGTTCCCCGGATGGCCTATGTCAACAAGATGGACATTACCGGCGCGAACTTCTTCCGGGTTGTGGACATGATGAAGGAGCGGCTGGGAGCCAACGCGGTTCCGATTCAGCTGCCCATCGGCGCGGAGAACACCTTCCGGGGGATCATCGATCTGGTGCGCATGCGGGCCGAGATCTACTACGACGATCTGGGCCAGGATGTGCGGGATGAGGAAATCCCCGCCGAGATGAAGGACATCGCCGAGGAGTATCGCGCGAACCTGATCGAAAAAGTCGCCGAAACCGATGACGCCCTGATGGAGAAGTATCTCGAAGGCGGCGAGCTGACCGAGGAGGAAATCCGCGGCGCGATCCGGAAATGCACGATTGCCTGCACGATGAACCCGGTGCTGTGCGGAACAAGCTATCGGAACAAGGGTGTTCAGCCCCTGCTGGACGCCGTGATCGACTATATGCCCAGCCCGCTGGATATTCCGGCGATCCAGGGCACCGATCCTAACGACCCGGAGAAGCACATGGAACGCCATCCCAGCGACAGCGAGCCCTTCTCCGCGCTGGCCTTCAAGATCATGGCCGATCCCTTCGTCGGCAAGCTGGCCTTCTTCCGGGTTTATTCCGGAACGCTGAGCGCCGGCAACTATGTCATGAATTCCACCAAGCAGAAGCGGGAGCGCATGAGCCGCATCATGCTGATGCACGCGAACCACCGGGAAGAGGTCGAAACGATCTATACCGGCGAGATCGCCGGCGCCGTCGGTCTCAAGGATACCACCACCGGCGATACGCTCTGCGATGAGGAACACCAGATCATCCTGGAAAGCATGGTCTTCCCGGATCCCGTCATCGAAGTCGCCATCGAGCCGAAAACCAAGGCCGGTCAGGAAAAGATGACCTACGCCCTGCAGCGGCTGGCGGAAGAGGATCCGACCTTCAAGACCTATACCAACCAGGAGACCGGGCAGACCATTATCGCCGGCATGGGCGAGCTCCATCTGGAGATCATCGTCGACCGGCTGCTGCGCGAGTTCAAGGTGGAAGCGACCGTGGGCAAGCCCCAGGTCACCTATAAGGAAACCATTCGGAAATCCGCCAAGGCGGAAGGGCGCTATATCCGGCAGACCGGCGGCCACGGTCAGTACGGCCACTGCTGGATCGAGATCGAACCCCAGGAGCCCGGAAAGGGTTACGAGTTCGAAAGCCGGATCGTCGGCGGCGTGATTCCCAAGGAATTCATCGGCCCCATCGATCAGGGCATTCAGGAGGCCGCCAAGGCCGGCGCCATCGCGGGCTACGAGGTGGTCAACTTCAAGGCCAACGTCTTCGACGGATCCTATCACGACGTGGACTCCTCCGAAATGGCCTACAAGATCGCCGCAAGCATGGCCTTCAAGGAAGCCGTCCGGAAGGCGGATCCCTGCCTGATGGAGCCCATGATGAAGGTGGAAATCATCGTTCCCGACCAGTATCTCGGCGACGTGATGGGCAACGTGTCCAGCCGCCGCGGCCGTGTGGAGGGTACCGAGATTCGCGGAACCGATCAGATTATCCACGCCTATGTCCCGCTGAGCGAGATGTTCGGCTATACGACCGACCTTCGTTCGAGAACCCAGGGCCGCGGCATGTTTACCATGCAGTTCGACCATTATGAAGAGGTTCCCAAGTCCGTCGCCGAGAAGATCATCGGCCACAAGGGCTGAGGCGGAACGAGCAGAAACGATACGAGGAGGGAGAATCCCAATGGCTAAGGAAAAATTCCAGCGTACCAAACCCCATGTCAACATCGGCACCATCGGCCACGTTGACCATGGCAAGACCACGCTGACCGCCGCGATCACCATGACGCTGTCCATCAAGGGCGAAGCGCAGGCCATGCGGTATGACGAAATCGACAAGGCGCCCGAAGAGAAGGCCCGCGGAATCACCATCAACACCGCGCACGTGGAATACGAGACCGCCAAGCGGCACTATGCCCACGTGGACTGCCCCGGCCACGCCGACTATGTTAAGAACATGATCACCGGCGCGGCCCAGATGGACGGCGCGATCCTGGTGGTTTCCGCCCCCGACGGCCCGATGCCCCAGACCCGGGAGCACATCCTGCTGGCCCGTCAGGTGGGCGTGCCCTACATCGTCGTGTTCCTGAACAAGACCGACATGATGGACGACGAGG
>CAMOGC010000093.1 GCA_946613955.1 uncultured Clostridia bacterium | reverse complement strand
GCGGCTTATTCCGCGATCTGGCGGGACGCCATCTGATAGAACAGCCCCCGCTTCGCCATCAGGGATTCGAAATTGCCAACCTCCACAACCTGGCCCTTGTCCAGCACATAGATCCTGTCGCAGTTCTGGACGGTGGACAGCCGGTGGGCGATCACGACCCGGGTCATATGCCGCTTTTCCAGGCTCGCGCAGACCTTCGCCTGGGTCACGTTGTCCAGGGCGCTGGTGGCCTCGTCAAAATACAGGATCGCCGGATTGGAATAAATCGCCCGGGCAATCAGAATCCGCTGCTGCTGGCCGCCGGAGATGGTGCCGCCGGATTCGTTGACCATGGTATGCTTGCCCATGGGCATGTTGTCGATATCCGCCTTCAGGCCCACATCCTCGATGACCGCGTCGATGCTGGCGGCGTCCTTTTTCGATCCGGTGATGGCGATATTGTCCGAAATGCTGCCGGAGATCAGCTTGCCGTTCTGCAGCACCACTCCCAGCTTCTTCCGCAGGGAGTGCTTGTCCAGGCCCTTCATGTCCTTCCCGTCATAGAGGATCCGGCCCCTGCGGGGCGATTCAAAACCCAGCAGGAGCTTAAGCAGTGTGGATTTTCCGCATCCGGAGGCGCCTACCAGTGCCACATATTCGCCCGGCATAATGTGAAGGCTCAGATCGTTGAGCACCGTGCTACCCTCGTCGTATCCGAAGGTCACGTGATCGACCTCGATTTCGCCCTGCAGCGCCGCCACCTCATCCTTGCCTTCCTCCTCCTCCGTCGGGGTTTCCAGCACCGGTTTTACCCGCTCGATGGAGGGCTTCATGGCCAGGATTTCGCCGATGGCCGCCACCAGGCCGACGATGGCCGCGGAGAAGGATCCGAAGGCCGTGTTAAAGGCCATGAACTGGCCGGCGGTAATCTGCTTGGACTGATCGCCGGTCTTTTGCATCACGATGTAATACAGCACCATGGAGAAGATCGTGGGGCCGATGTCCTTCAGCACCCCGGCAAACGCCTCGACATAGTTGGAGCGGATGGCCTCCTGCTTCTCGCCGGCCACAGGCTGCATGTATTCCAGAATCGCCCGCTCCTGGGCCCCGGACATGCGGATCTTGTCCACGCCGTTAAGGAACTGATAGAGCCGGCCCATCGCCTCGCCGGAATATTTTTCCATCTTCGCCTTGCGGCGGATGGTGGAACGGGAGAGGAAGAAGACCGCCGTGTTCCAGAGAAGCACCATTCCGATGCCCCAGAGGGACAGCTTCGAGGAGTATTTAAACATCTGGAACACATAGATCAGGGAAAGCACCGCGGGAATCGCGTTGGTGACGATCCGGGAGACGATGCCGTTGGCCGTCTGGCCGACGCCCATCAGCCGCTTGGCCAGATCCGCGCTGTCGTATTTCCGGAAGAAATTTTCCGGCAGATCGAAAATCCGCCAGTAAACCGCGTCCTGCAGCTCATACCCGGCCCGGCTGGAGATTCGGTATTCCTGCAGCTTTTTGACGATGGAAATAAAGACGTTGCCCACCATGAAGGTGGCGATGACCATGGAAACCTGAATCACGACGCTGGGCTCGCCCAGGGCGATATAGTCGTCATAGATCAGCTGGTTCAGCTTCGGCTGCAGGACGCCGATCAGGGTGCTCAGCAGGCCGAGAATCACCACCGCCACAACGTCCTTCCGGCGGAAGCTTTTCCGGACAAAGGCGATCAGATCCTTTTTCTTCACGGCGCCGGCGGGCAGCGTCCGCCCGATGGTCCAGGCCTTCGGGTCCAGCTGGCTCAGGATATCCCCCTTTAGCGGGAGGGACTTGTCCTCCGCCGGATCCCAGAGGAAGTAATGGTCCCCTTTTCCGGGATAGAGCACGCAGGGCTTTCCCTCCCGAAAGCCCACCAGCACGCCGCAGTCCATCTTCTGCCAGTTCTGCTCCAGCACAACCTCCCGGCACAGGAAATCGCACACCCGGGCCATCTCCGGAATCGACATTTTATCCAGCGCCGCGTGGCGAACCTTTTCCGTGTCCAGATTCACGCCGATCTTTTTGCAGGCGTAGCGAACCGCCTTTTCCAGCGCTCCGCTGCCCTGCATGGCGGCTTCCCCGCCGGTCACGGCCCCCGCCATAACCCCGAAGGATTTGCGGGCGATGTTGGGCTCTTCCTTTTTGGCCCGGGCCAGGAAGATATCGTCCTTCAGCTCGTTCTCCCGGTAAAACTCCGCGAGGCTTCCCTCGTAGCCCTCCTGTTCAAAGTTCGTCAGCCCCGCCGCGGCGGCAAACTTTTTCCGCAGCACCCGGTTGGCTTTCCCCGGCATGGGCTCCAGCTCCGCCTTCTCCGTCCTGGGGATCACCAGGAAGCGAAAATGCTGATGGTTTTCATCCTCCCAGGCGAACCCGGGCAGCACGTGATCCTCCCCCACCTCGCACAGGGGAACCCGTTTTCCTTCCTGCGTCCCCTTCTCCGGGGACCAGCGCACGATATACACATAGACAACGCCGCTGGCAATCCGCCAGGCGTCCGCCTGATTCTGCGTGTAGAACGCATCCGTCCTGGTCAGGACGATCCTTTCCTCCGACATGGCCCTCTTTCCTTCCCTTTTTCCGGATTCCGTCACACCGTCTGGACGAAAGTACGGTAATAGCCTTCTTCCCGCATGAGGGATTCATGGGTGCCCCGCTGATGAATCGTTCCGTTCCGCATGACCACGATCTGGGTGCAGTCCCGGATGGTGGACAGCCGGTGGGCCACGATGATGCAGGTGCAGCCCCGGCGGCGGATATTGTCCATCACTTCTTTTTCCACCAGGGGATCCAGCGCGCTGGTAGCCTCGTCCATGATCAGGATGGAGGGCTTGGTCGCCAGCGCCCGGGCGATTTCCAGGCGCTGCCGCTGCCCGCCGGACAGGTTCGCGCCGTTTTCCTCCAGCGGATAGTCATACCCGCCGGGGAGCTTCATAATCACATCGTGGATGCAGGCGTCCTTCGCGGCCTGGATCATGTCCTCCTCCAATACCGCGGAGTTCCACATGCAGATATTGTCCCGGATGGAGCCGCTGAAGAGGACGATGTTCTGGGACACGGTGGAAACGCTGGCGTGGAGCACCGCGTCCGGAATCTCCGCCAGATCCTTCCCGTCGAAGAGCACCTTGCCGCTCCATGGCCTGTATAGCCCGGAAACCACCTTGGCCACCGTGGATTTTCCGCATCCGGAGGATCCGACGAAGGCGATCGTCTCGCCGCTGTTGAGGTGGAAACTGAAATGCTGCACGATCGGGGGCTTCAGGATGGAATAACCGTAGGAAATGTCGTCCAGGGTCACGTCCCCGCTGAGCTTGCTGGCGACGCCGGCAGCGGTCTCGGGCCGCTGGGCTTCCTGCGGATAACGGTTGATATCGTCGACGCGGCAGACGTTGGACTTCAGGGTCTGCAGGTTTTCAAAGAAGCCCACCAGCTTGTTGACAGGATCGCTGAAGGAATCGAACAGGGAGGAGAAGGCCACCAGCATACCGGTCGTAAACTGGCCCTGAATCGCCAGCAGCGCGCCGACCATCAGGATCACCACGTCCGTCAGCTTGCCCACGGTGTCCGGAATGGCGGAGACGATCTGCTGGAAGCGCTTCAGCTCCTGATTCTGGGTGGCGTTGATGGCCTGATAGCCCAGAATCCGGGTGCTGTAATCCTTTTCAACGCCGGAGGCCTTGATGGTATCGGTTATGCTGACGCCCGCGCAGACCGCGCCGCTGAGCTTGCCGGCGCTCATCTGAAGCTTCATCGTCGCGTTCATGATATGCTTGTTGGCGACGACGGCCACGATGATGGAAACGGCCAGACTGACGACGCCGATTCCCGTCAGCACCGGGCTGTAGAACACCAGAATAACCGCGTAGAACAGCGCCGTAATCAGGTTCAGCACCGTCTCGGACAGGTCGCCCGCCAGGAACTCGTTGATGTCGTTGTTATTGCTCATCCGGTTGACCAGGTCGCCCGTATAGCGCTGGTCAAAAAAGGTCATCGGCAGGCGGAACAGATGGGACAGGAAACGGTATCCGCTGATCAGGGTCATCTTTCCCTTCAGCTTCGCCAGGATCAGGGATCGGAAGTAGGTCAGCCCGCCCTTGAGAATCAGGCACGCACCCATAAAGACCAGCACCCTGGTCAGCCAGTCCCGGTATCCCAGACCCAGCACGTCGTCCATGAACACCTGGGACAGAACCGGCAGAATCAGCCCCGGCAAAACCAGCAGCAGACCGATATACAGGAGCTTGATCAGCACCGGCATCTGATCCTTAACCCGGTTCCAGATAAAGGGAAGCACCCGGCCCTGCTTCTTTTCCTTCACGAAGGCGTCCGTCTTCTTAAAGGTCAGCACGACGCCGGTAAAGCTGTCGTCCAGATCCTCCCAGGTCAACTTCCGC
The DNA here is from genome assembly GCA_946613955.1 of uncultured Clostridia bacterium. Next base: position 2,286 of record CAMOGC010000093.1, on the reverse strand, counting down.
CGTCCCACGGCTGGGTCGTTGATATACACATCCTTCCCCTGGAACCCCTCCAGCACGACGAAGTGGTTGAAGTTCCAGTGGATGATGCAGGGCATGGGCAGCTTTTTCAGATCCTCCGGCTCCTTGCGGTAGCCGTGGCATTCCAGGCCGTATTTTTTCGCGGCCTTCATGACGTTCTTGGCGTTGCACCCGTCCCGGGAGACGCCGGTTTCGATCCGCATCTGCTCCAGGGGGATATACTTGCCGAAGTGGGCGAAGATCATGGAAAGAGAAGCCGCGCCGCACTCCGTCGCCTCCATCTGCAGGATGGTCGGCGTTTTGACTCGCGTTTTCATCTCTTATCTGTTCTCCCAAATGTCCTTCAGTTTCGCAAACAGCTTCGTAATCGGCGGCACGTTCTCCGTAATAATTTTCACGGAGCACATCTGGGGCGCGTCCACCTCTTTGCCCCGCCCCTTTTCGTTGGACCAGAAATAACCGCTGGCGGAAGTCGCGTCCGGATACAGCTCGCAGGCGACCGCCACCACCGCGCCGCCGTTATTGGTCAGGGCGTTCTGCATGCTGTTATCGCTGCCGACCACCGAGGCCATCGCCTTCTGGGAGGCGGCCCACGCGTCCACGTTAACCACCCGGGCGGTCATGAAGCCGTAGGTGCTGGCGTTGGCCGCGGTCAGGGTCACGTGGGCCTCCATGCCGATCTTGATCTTATCCGCATCGGCCACCGGCACATAGCAGACCACCATCTGCTTCTGCCCGGCGTACATCCGGGGAATCACGCGGAACAGCTCCGTCCCGTTCTCGACGCTGTCGCCGGGCTTGACCAGCACCTGGGCCACGGTGCCCACCTGGCCGGCGTTCTGTTTCTGGTTGCCGCTGTTGGTCGCCAGGTTCAGCACCTCGGTGTCCGTATAGACCTCCTGCCCGCTGCTGACGATGGCCTGGACGGTTCCCCGCTGGGTGGCCAGCACCGTGTTGGTGGCGGTATCGGCGTTCACGATGACGCCGGAGGCGGTCACCGTCGAAGGCAGCGTCCCGACGATGGACCAGATCACCGTAAACACCAGAATCAGCGTAATGCCCAGCAGCGCCAGCCAGGACATGGGCGAAGTCACCTTCAGCATCTTGTCCAGCTGATCGACGGAGGCTATTTTGTCCAACGCCGACTTCCGAAACACCTTTTTCATTCCCGTTTCCCCTTCCCGATTCCGTATTATGCTTCCACCCGGTCCTCCATCAGATCCGGCGGCAGTGTTTTTTCCATCTTCCGCAGCGCCCGGTGGATAATGACCCGCAGATTCCCCTGGCTGATCCCCAGGCTCCGGGCGATCTCCTCGTCCGTCTTTTCCGAGAAAAACCGCAGCACCACGGCCCTTCGCTGCTGCTCCGGCAGCTCCCGCAGGGCCTTCGCCGTTTCCTCCCGGACGCGGGTCAGCCAGACCGCCCGCTCCTGTTCCCCCCTGGCGGGGAGCACCGCCTCGTAGTCGTCCAGATTCTCCGTGATTTTCCGATCCCGCAGGTAGTTTTTCCATCGGCTGCGGACGATCAGATACAGCCAGGAAACGATGGAGGCCTTTCCCGCGTCATACTGTTCCCAGTTCCGGAAGCAGTACATAAAGCATTCCCCGGCCAGATCCTCCGCGTCCTGCGGGTTGGCGCAGCGCTTTCGCAGATAGGAGACGATCCGGCCGTAATAGGTTTCGTAGAACAGCTCAAAGCCGAGTTTGCCTGATTCCCCGACACCCTGCACGCTCCCGTCACCTGCCTTCTGCTCCCATGCCTGCCCTGAATATGGTATTTTTCGACCCGGCTTCCGCTCCGCGAATCCGGTTTTCCTTTATTCTACCTGTTTTTGGCACGAATGTCTACCTTTCGTTTCCTTTTCTTCTGTTTTTTTGCTGATTTCTCCCGAAACAGAAAAAGCCCGCGCGGCAATCCTTTGGATAGCCGCGCGGGTCTGATGGCCGGTTTCGATGCTCCGGGCCGGAGGATCGGTTCTCCCGATCCTGTTTCTTCTTCCGTGGGATGATCAATGGCTGTCGGCAGGCCTCGGCGCCCCGCATTTTCTGCAGATCACGTCCTCCGCCCTGCAGTTCTCCCCACACTTTTCGCAGATCCAGGGGCCCGGCTTCGGCGCGCCGCAATTGAGGCAGAACAGGTTTTCCGCGGCGTTGCCCCGGTTGCACTTCAGGCAGAACCAGGGCCCGGAGGCCTGCGCGGGCGCGGTCTTTTGGGAAGCCTGCGCGATCTGCTTTGGCGTGGCGGTTGGCGGCACGGGCGTGGGTGTCG
>CAMOGC010000092.1 GCA_946613955.1 uncultured Clostridia bacterium | reverse complement strand
CCTTTGAGGTTTTCTTTTATTCTACACCCACTGGCTCCGCTTTGAAAGGCCTTTTCCAAAAAGAAAGAGGTCTCCTTTTCCTCACATCCGGAAGGCCGCGGAGCATGCGGCTTTCCCAGCCGCACGGTCGCCGCGGGTGCAATAAAAGCTGTGGCTCCTTCCCCATCGGGAGGAGCCACAGCTTTTTGATTTTTGATCCCGGGCCGAATTATTTGGTACCCTTGCCCGTCATGGGATCCAGGTGCCAGATCAGGTCGTTGTATTCGGTGATGGTCCGGTCGGAGGAGAAGATGCCGCTCATGGCGGTATTGGTGACCGCCATCTTCAGCCACTTCTTCCGGTTGGCGTAATCCGCGTTCAGCCGGCGCTGGGCCATGGAATAGCTGCCGAAATCCTTGAGCACGAAATAGCTGTCCCCCATGGAGCCCCAGTCGCCCAGCAGCAGGCTGTGGTACAGATCCTGCAGCACCGAGGGATTCTCGGGCATCAGCGTTCCGTCGATCATCTGGGTCATGGCCAGGCGAATCTCCTGGTTGCTCTCGAAGATGCTCATCGGGTTGTAGCTGTGCTCCCGGTACATATCCCGGACCGTATCGCTGCGCATGCCGAAGATGTAGATGTTGTCCATCCCGACCTGCTCGCTGATTTCCACGTTGGCCCCATCCATGGTGCCGATGGTGACGGCGCCGTTCATCATGAACTTCATGTTTCCTGTTCCGCTGGCTTCCTTGCTGGCGGTGCTCAGCTGCTCGGAAACCTCCGCCGCGGGAATCAGCACCTCGGCGCTGCTGACATCGTAATTCTCCAGGAACACGACCTGCAGCATCTTCCGCGCCCGGGGATGCTTTTCAATCATCCGGCTCAGGGCGCAGATCATGCGGATAATCTGCTTCGCGCGGTAGTATCCGGGGCTGGCCTTGGCGCCGAAGATAAAGACCCGGGGCTCCATGGTAAAGTTTTCGTCGTTGACGATCCGGTTGTACAGCACCATGATGTGCAGCGCGTTGAGCATCTGGCGCTTGTATTCGTGCAGCCGCTTGGCCTGGACGTCATACATGAAGGAGGGATCGATCTTCGCTCCCTGCCGGGCCAGCAGGAAATCGGCCAGCCGCTGCTTGTTGGCCTTCTTGATGGCGTCGAAGCGGTCGCGGAAGGCGGCGTCGTCGGCGAAGGGGGCCAGCTCGCTGAGCCGCTCCGGCTCCCTGATCCAGCCGTCGCCGATGCTCTCGCGGATCAGATCCGTCAGCGCCGGGTTGCAGCTCATCAGCCACCGCCGGTGGGTAATGCCGTTGGTAATGGCGCAGAACTTCTCCGGCATCACCAGGTTGTAATCCCGGAAGGTATCCTCCTTGAGAATCTCGCCGTGCAGCTGGCTCACGCCGTTGACGGAATAGCTCATGGCGACGCACATATTGGCCATGTGCACGTTGTCATAGCTGACGATGGCCATATTGGCGATCCGTTCCCACTGGCCGGGGAAGGCGTTCCACAGCCGCTCGCACAGCCGCCGGTTTATTTCGCAGATAATCTGATACACGCGGGGCAGCAGGCTTTCGACCATCCCGACGGGCCACTTCTCCAGGGCCTCGGCCATGATGGTATGGTTGGTATAGGCGATGGTCTTCTGGGTAATGGCGCTGGCCTCATCCCATCCCAGGCCTTCCTCGTCGATCAGGATCCGCATCAGCTCGGGAATCGCCATGCCGGGATGGGTATCATTGATGTGGATGACCACCTTTTCGGGCAGCAGGCTGAAGTCGTTCCCGAAGTTCTTCTTGAAATCCTTGATGATGTACTGCAGGGTCGCGCTGGTAAAGAAATAATGCTGCTTCAGCCGCAGGAGCTTTCCTTCATAGTGCCGGTCTTCGGGATAGAGCACCTTGCTGATGGATTCCGCCAGCTCGATTTCCTCGCTGGCCTGCACATAGCGGCCGGCGCCGAAGCTGTTCAGATCCAGCTTCTTCGCGCTCCTGGCGGACCACATCCGAAGGGGGTTCACCGTGGAGGTATCGTATCCGACGATGGGCATGTCATAGGGCACGGCCTCCACCGTATAATAGTCCTTCGTCACATACTTCTTTACGCCGTTTACCTCGATTTCCTCCACGTGGCCGCCGAAATGAATCTCGCAGGTATCCTGCATGACGGCGGATTCCCAGGCGTTGCCGTTGTCCAGCCAGCTGTCCGGCAGCTCAACCTGCTGCCCGTCGACGATCTTCTGGCGGAACAGGCCGTATTCATAACGGATCGTGCAGCCCATGGCGGGAAGATCGAGGCTGCTGAGGCTGTCCATGAAGCAGGCCGCCAGCCGCCCCAGGCCGCCGTTGCCCAGCCCGGGTTCCGGCTCTTCCTTCAGGACGTCCTTGATATCGATCCCCAGTTCCTGAAGCGCCTCCGTATATTCCCGGCTGGACACCAGATTCAGCATATTGCAGTACATGCTGCGGCCCATCAGGAACTCAATGCTCAGGTAATAGAGCCGTTTTTTCTTGCTGCGTTTCCGCTCCTCCCGGGAGAGCATGTATTTCTGCATGATCTGGTCCCGCACGGTGGACGCGACGGCGCGGTAAATCTGCTGGGAAGTCGCTTCCTTGATGGTCAGACCGTTATAACGCTGCACCTTGCCCACGATGGAGCTTTTGATGGATTCCTTGTCGAACTTGGTGGTTGGCATGTGTTCCTCCTTCTCGGCGTAAGGCGCCGTATTTTTCAGTATATATGATTTTGACCCTCTTGGCAAGCCGCCGCTTTATTTTTCGGCTGACTCCGGCGTTTCATCCGCCCATCCGCCTCAGGGCCTCCGCCCGATCCCGTTCAATCTGCGCCTTCAGCTCCTCGACGCTGCCGAACCGGATTTCTCCCCGCAGCCGGGCCTTCAGCTCCACCGCGGCCGCCTCTCCGTAAAAATCCCCGCTTGCCCCGATGGCGTGGGCCTCGACGGTGACCGCGCCCGAGGGAATCGTCGGCTGCAGCCCGATGTTCACCACCGCCGGCCAGCTCTTTTCCCCGCAGCGCATCCGGGCGGCGTAGACCCCGTAGGCCGGCAGCAGCTTCCGGGGGTTCGTCCGGATGTTGGCCGTGGGGAAACCGATCCGGGTGCCCTGGTGTTTCCCGTTGACCACCGGGCCCGAAAGCGTGTAGTCATATCCCAGCATCTTCTCCGCGCCGGAGAGATCCCCCCGGCCCAGCTTTTCCCGGATGGCGGTGGAGGATATGATTTCCCCGTCATCGGTTGTGACCGACGGCACGATGATCACCCGGTATCCGTGCTTTTCCCCGTCCCGCCGCAGGGTCTCCGCGTTGCCCTGGCCCCGGCGGCCGAAGGTATAGTTCCATCCCGCCACCACCGCCGCAAGGCTGTTTTCCTCCCGCAGCAGGCGGAGAAAATCCTCCGGCGGCATGTCGGCCGTTTCCCGGGTAAAGGGAAGGATCCTGAGCTCCTCCACCCCGGCCTTCTCCATCCGGGCCATCTGTTCCTCCCGGGTCGTCAGGATGCGGGGCGCCTTCTCCGGGCGGAGCACCTCCAGCGGATGCCGGTCGAAGGTATAGACCCGCAGAGGGCATCCGGCGGCGTCGGCAAAAGCGCGCCCCTGCCGCAGCAGTTCCTGATGGGCCCGATGAACCCCGTCAAAGGTGCCCAGAGCCGCCACCCGTTTTCCCCCCGGCTCAAAATCCCGGATCAGTCGCATCTTTCTTCCTTCCGTTCGCCCTTTTCCTCCGGCGGAATCTGCGCCCGCCAGATCAGTTCATCATTCCGCCGTTCCATGATGCCCCAGAAACGGCCCCCCAGATACAGCCGCGTGACGCCTCCTTCGCCGGGCAGGTTCCCCCCGAGCCTGTTCAGGGGAAGCCTGGCGCCGGCCGCCACCGCCTTCCCCAGCGCCGGGGGCGCTTCCGTCCGGAGCATCCCGGACAGGGGCGCGTCCAGGGGCAAAAGCCGCTCGGCGAGCCTCCCGGCCGCCGCCAGCTCCCGCGCCTCCTCCAGTCCCAGGGCATCCTCCAGACGGAAAAAGCCGCTTTGGCTCCGAATCAGGGAGCGCATATGCGCGGGGCACCCGCACAGGCGGCCAAGATCGTCGCAGAGGGAGCGGATATAGGTTCCCTTTCCGCACCGGATCCGCAGCCGCGCTCCGTTTTCCGGCTCCATGTTCATCAGCTCGATGGACTCCACGTGGACCTGTCTTTCGGGAACCTGGACCTGCTCCCCTTTCCGGGCCCGGAGATACAGCGGTTTCCCGCCCACCTTGATGGCGCTGTACATGCTGGGCCGCTGCCGGATATCCCCGATCAGCCGGGGCAGCGCTTCCCGGATCCGGCTTTCGTCCGGATAATCCTCTCCGGTTTCCAGGGTTTCGCCGGTGGCGTCCTGGGTATCGGTGCTCCGGCCGAAGGCGCAGACCGCGATATATTCCTTCTTTTTGTCCACCAGATAGTCAAACAGCCGCGTGGCCCTGCCCATCATTACAGGCAGCACCCCCGCGGCTTCCGGATCCAGCGTTCCGGCGTGGCCGACGCGCCTCTCCCCCGTCAGTCTTTTCATCGTCCCGACGACGGCGGCGCTGGACATTCCGGTGGGCTTGTCGATATTGAAAAAGCCGTTCATTTCTTCTCCCCGTCCAGGCTTTGGAGCATTTCCCGAATGACCCGGCTGACCGCCGCTCCAATGGGGCCCTCCATCGTGATGCCGGAGGCCTGGGCGTGACCGCCCCCGCCCAGCCGGGCGGCGATGAGGTCCACCCGGAAAGGCGGCCTCGCGCGCAGGCTGAATTTAATCCGCCCTTCCTCCGTTTCCCTGGCCAGCAGGGCCATTTCCGTGCCGGTGGTCTCCAGGCCGTAGTTCACCAGGGTATCCGAATGCTCGCTGAGGGCGCCGCAGGCCTCGAAATCCTTCCAGGTCAGCACCATAACCGCCAGCCGGCCCTCCGCCTCATACCACATGCCCTGAATGGCCCGCCCCAGCAGGCGCAGCTGGGCCGGATCCCTCTCCCGAAAGAGCTTCAGGTTCAGCTCCGCCAGCGGCAGCCCCACCTCCATCAGGTCGCTCATGACCCGGAAGGTCTCCGCGTCTGTGCAGTCGAAGGAGAAATTGCCCGTATCCGTGCTGATGCCGGTGTACAGGCAGATGGCCATCTCCCGCGTCAGGGGCAGGCCCAGGGCGCGGATCTGATCCCGCAGCATGGTGGAGGTTGCGGAGGCCGCCCCGTCCACGCTGTTGATTTCCGCGCAGCCCGGATTGGTTTCGTGATGATCAATCTGGGCGGTATGCGCGCAGTCTTTGAGCAGCTCCGCGCAGGCGCCCATCCGTCCCCGGTCGCTGACGTCCACCGCCAGAAACAGGTCAAACTTTTCCTGGTTTCCCAGGGGGGAGCGAATCTCCTCCACCCCCGGCAGAAACAGCAGGTTGTCCGGCACCTTGTCCTGGCAGAAAACCCGGACGGTTTTCCCGAGGGAAAGCGCCGCCAGCCGCATGGCCAGGGCGCTGCCGATGGTATCCCCGTCGGGTGAAATATGGGAGCAGATGGCGATGGTTCGCGCCTCCCTGATCGCCCGGGCAATTCCTTCCGGATCTCTCATCCTTTGCCTCCCGGCGGCCGTCAGGCCTCCGAACCTTCTTTTTGTTCTTCCGCCCCCGCGCCCGCCTCCGCCAGCACTTTGGCGATATGGGCGCCGTAGGCGATGTTCCGGTCGCTGATAAAGAGCATTTCCGGGCTGGTCCGGATGATCATCCGTTTCCCCAGCGCCCGGCGGATATAGCCCTTCGCGCTTTTCAGCGCTTCCATCAGCGGCTCCCGCACCTCGTCCTCCAGGACGCTGACGTAAATCTTCGCGTATCGCAGATCGCCGGTGACCTCCGCCCGGGTAATGGACCAGGTACCGGTAATCCGGGGATCGTTCAGATCCTCCCGGATGATCCGGTCCACCTCCCGGCGGACTTCCTCGGAAATCCGGTCAATTCTCTGAAAACTGTTCATTTACCGCGGTATTTCCTCCATGATGAAGCATTCGACCACATCGCCTTCCTTGATGTCGTTGTGGCCTTCCAGGCTCATGCCGCATTCGTATCCGGCGGACATTTCCTTCACGTCGTCCTTCAGATGGCGCAGGCTGGACAGCTTGCCCTCATGCACAACCACGTTGTCCCGCAGCAGCCGGACGCTGGCGTTGCGCTGCACCTTGCCGTCTGTGACATAGCAGCCGGCAATGATCCCCGCGCCGGTAATCTTGAATACGTTGCGCACCTCGGCGTGGCCCAGGAGCACCTCCCGGTATTCCGGCGCCAGCAGGCCCTTCATGGCCAGCTCCATGTCCTCGATGGCCTTGTAAATGACCGTATACAGCCGGACATCCACCTTGGCTTTTTCCGCCGCCTCCCGCGCGGAAGCGTCGGGCCGGATGTTGAAGCCGATGATGATGGCGTTGAAGGCGGAGGCCAGGTTCACGTCGTCCTTGGTAATGGCGCCGGCGGCGCTGTGGAGCACCCGGACCTTGACCTCGTCGCTGGAGAGCTTCTCCATCGCCTGCTTGACCGCTTCCACCGAGCCCTGCACATCGGCCTTGATGATCAGGTTCAGGGTCGTCACCTTGCCGGCCTCGATATTGCTGAACAGGGTTTCCATGGTTACGTTGCCGATGGAGCCCTTCCGGCTGGCCCGCTCCTTCTCGCGGCGCTCGTCCGCCACCTGGCGGCTCAGATGGTCGTCGCCCACGGCGATCATTTCATCCCCCGC
>CAMOGC010000091.1 GCA_946613955.1 uncultured Clostridia bacterium | reverse complement strand
ACCAAGAAGTGGGCCCGTCCGGAGCTGGCCGCCTGTCCCTTCTTTCTGGAGGGCGGCGAGGATCGCCGGAACCGCTGGCGCTCCTTCTTTTCCCATCCCGATCGCCCGCTTTATCTGGAAATGGGCTGCGGCAAGGGCGTCTCCACGGCGCAGATGGTGGCCGCGCATCCCGACGTGAACTTCATCGTCGTGGATATCAGCCCCGATGTCCTGGGGGATGCCCGGCGAAACATCGTCCGCGCCTGCGGCGAAAACCCGGATAACGTCATCATTCTCTTTGCGGACATCTGCCTCATCGGCCGCATCCTCGGCCCGGAGGATCGGGCGGAGCGGATCTATATTTCCTTCTGTAATCCCTGGACCGAGCGCCCGAAGCACGCCAAGCGCCGTCTGACCCATCCCCGCCAGCTGATCCAGTATCGGGAGGCGCTCGTCCCCGAGGGGGAAATCTGGTTCAAAACGGATGACGACGGCCTCTTTGAGGACTCCCGGGTGTATTTCGATCTGTGCGGCTTCTCCCAAACCTGGCTGACCCGGGATCTGGCGGCCTCCGGCTTCTCTCCCAATTATGTCTCCGAGCATGAGCGGAAGTTCATGGATCTGGGCGTGCCCATTAAATTCGGCATCTGGCGCATGACCCCGGACGCCCCCTCCTTTGATCCGACCCGCTTCCGCCTGACCCCCGGGGTCCGGCAAAGCGTCCTTGATAAGCTGAACCGATCCTGACGCGCTTCGCGGGTTCTCCCCCGTCCGGGCGCGCTGTCTTCTTCAAGGAGGTTTCCATGAAGATCGAAACGATCCCCGTAGGCCTTCTGGAGGCCCATTGCTATCTCGTCTATGATGAATCCCGGGACGACTGCGTCCTCATCGATCCCGGCGCCGAGGCCGGCCGGATCCGGAAGGCCGTCGGGGCCCGCCGGATTGACGCCATCCTCCTGACCCATGGGCATTTTGACCATATCGGCGCCGTCCGGGAGCTGATGGGCGAGGATACCCGCCTGTATATTCACCTGTTGGACGCCCCCATGCTTGCCGATGGGCATCTGAACGCCGGCCGATCCCTGTTGGGGGTGGACGTAACCGCTCCCCCGGCCACGGACTATGTGGCCGAAGGGGACATCGTGCGGGCGGCCGGTCTTTCCTTCCTGGTGCTGCATACGCCCGGGCATACCCCCGGCGGCGTCTGTTATCGGATCGGTGATGATCTGTTTACCGGCGATACGCTTTTCCGCCATGGCTGGGGGCGTACGGATCTTCCCGGCGGCAGCGAGCAGGCCATGATGGCGTCCCTCCGCCGCCTGCTCCCCTTCTCCCATACGCTGATCATTCATCCCGGCCACGACGACTGACCTGCCGCCTGAATCCGCGGCCTTCCGCCAGCCCTCCGAAAAGGCGGAATCATTCCCCCGCGCGATAAACGGCTCCCGTCGTCCTTCCATGGTCTTCGCCGTCCATCAAAAGGAGGAATCCCCGAATGCGCACGATTCCGATCCCCGCTTCCCGGCCCTATGACGTTCTGATGGCCCGGGGACTGCTTTCCGCCGCCGGCGAAAAGCTCCGCGCCGTCTGCCCGAAGGCGGAAACCGCCTTCCTCCTGACGGACGACCACGTTGCCCCCCTGTATGAAAAAACCGTCGCCGATTCCCTCTCCTCGGCGGGCTTTGCCGTCTCTTCCTTCGTCATGCCCCACGGGGAGCCCCATAAAACCGTGGAAACCTGGCATCAGGTGCTGGAGGAGATGTGCGCCCGCCGCCTGACCCGGGGGGACGTGCTGGTGGCGCTGGGCGGCGGTGTCGTCGGGGATCTGGGCGGGTTTGCCGCCGCCACCTATCAGCGGGGAATCCCTTTTATCCAGATTCCGACCACCCTTCTGGCCATGGTGGATTCCTCCGTCGGCGGCAAAACCGCGGTGGATCTGGCCGGAGGCAAAAACCAGGTGGGCTGCTTTTATCAGCCCTCCCTCGTCCTTTGCGATCCGGATACGCTGAAAACCCTTCCCCCGGAGGAATACCGCTGCGGCTGCGCGGAGATCATCAAATACGCCATGATCGGCAGCGCCTCCTTCGCCGCGTCCCTGGCGGAAACCCCCGTCGCCGATCAGGCGGAGACGGTCATTCAAACCTGCGTGGAAATGAAGCGGGATTATGTCCTGAAGGATGAATTCGATACCGGTCTGCGCATGATGCTGAATTTCGGCCACACCTTTGGCCACGCGGCGGAGGCCCTTTCCGGCTTCTCCATCCTTCATGGGCAGGGCGTCGCCATGGGGATGGCCATCATGGCCCGCTCCGCCTGCGCCCAGGGCATCCTGCCCGCCGCGGATCGGGATGCGCTTCTGTCCCTCCTTCGCCAATACGGTCTGCCGACGGAGGTTTCCTGGTCCGCGGAAGCCATGGCCCGGTCCGCCCTGAACGATAAAAAGGCCGTCGGTCATACCGTCCGCCTCATCGTTCCGGAGGCCGTCGGCCGCTGCCGGATTCAGCCCGTTCCCTCCGGGGATCTTGTTCGCTGGCTCCGCCTGGGAGGTGTTGCCGGATGACCGACGAAGAACTCGCCCTGTATGAACAGCGCCTGGCGGAGAAGAGCGCGGGCCTTCTCCGTACCCTGGATATCTTCTGTCCGGAAAACCTCCGGCCGGATCCCCCGCTGGAATGGACCCTCCCGCCCATTGCCCGTTCCGGCACCGCGGTCGTGCCCGCCTCCAAATCCCGCGCCCATCGTCTGCTGATTTGCGCGGCGCTCTTCGGGAAGCCCTGCGTGCTTCGCTGCGCGGGCATTTCCCGGGATATCGAGGCCACGGTCGCCTGCCTGAACGCCCTCGGAGCGGACATCTGTGTGGAAGGGGATCGTATTGCCGTTCGGGCTGTCATAACCAGAAAGCCTGCGGATCCCTCCCCGTCCCCATCGTCTTCTTCGGAGGTCTCCGGCCCGGAACTCGCCGCCGCGTCCGAGGATTTCTCCCCGATCTTCGCTGCCTCTCCCTCGGAGGCTTCCCCCGTTGAGTCGCCGGCCATCTCTGCCTCGGATCCCGAACTCCCGGATGCCGCCTCTCTTCTCCCCTGCGGAGAAAGCGGTTCCACGCTGCGCTTCCTGCTGCCTGTGGTGGGAGCCCTGGGCGTTCCCGCGGTTTTCCAAATGGAGGGCCGCCTGCCGGATCGTCCCCTCCAGCCCCTCTGGGATCTGCTGGTGAATCACGGGATGGCCCTCCGGAAGGAAGGCGGCCTCCTCTATTGCTCCGGCCGGCTCTCTCCCGGGGTATACGAAATCCCCGGCGACATTTCCTCCCAGTATGTTTCGGGACTGCTTTTCGCCCTGCCGCTGCTTTCCGGCCATTCAACCCTGTCCGTCTCCGGCGCCGTTGAGTCCGCCGATTATATTGCCATGACGGAGGACGCCCTCTCCCTTTTCCGTGTTCCCTTCGAAAAAGAAGGCTTCCGCTACCGCCTGGGTGGTCAGGCCGTCTCCCCGCCCGCGGAAGCGGATTTTACCGTGGAAAGCGATTGGTCTTCCGCCGCCTTCTTCCTCTGCCTGGGGGCCCTGTGCCGGAAGGGCGTCTCCATCCGGGGACTGAATCTTCTCTCCCGCCAGGGGGATAAAAAGGTGCTGGATCTGCTGGCCGCCTTCGGCGCCCGGGTCACCGTTTCCGAAGATGACGTCCTCGTCCGCCGGAAAAAGCTCCGCGGCGTCGAAATCGACGCCTCCGCCATTCCGGACCTGATCCCGGTGCTGTCGGTGGTGGCCTCGGTGGCCGAAGGCCGAACCGTTATCCGCCATGCAGAGCGCCTTCGCCTGAAGGAATCGGATCGGCTGAAAACCACCGCCGCTCTGCTCTCCGGCCTGGGCGCCAACGTCCGGGAAACGGAGGACGGCCTTGTGATCGACGGCGTTCCCTCCCTCCGGGGCGGAACAGTTTCCTCCGCGAATGATCATCGGATCGCCATGTCCGCCGCCGTGGCCTCCGCCGTCTGCGATCATCCCGTCACCCTCCAGAACCCGGATTGCGTCTCGAAATCCTTCCCCGGCTTCTGGCAAATCTTCTCCGCTCTCTGACAAGGCCGGCGGATCAAAGGAGGCCCCCATGAGCTCTTCCATTGGTGAAAACCTGAGGCTGACCCTCTTTGGCCAGTCCCATTCCCCCGCCGTCGGCATGACCCTGGAGGGCCTGCCGGCGGGCTTTGAAATTGACCCTGATCGCCTGGCCGCCTTCCTGGCCCGCCGGGCCCCGGGGCAAAACGCCTGGTCCACGCCTCGCAGGGAAGCGGATCTGCCGGAGTTTGTTTCCGGCCTGGTCGGCTGGAAAACCTGCGGCGTTCCCCTGACGGCGCTGATTCGCAATACGGATACCCGCTCCGCCGATTACGCCGCCCTGCGGGAAACGCCCCGCCCCGGCCACGCGGATTATACCGCCTCCGTCAAATACCATGGATTCCAGGACGCGGCCGGCGGCGGCCATTTTTCCGCCCGGCTGACGGCGCCCCTCTGCGTGGCCGGCGGCGTCTGCCTGCAGGTGCTTGCCGCCCACGGAATTCGGATCCGCGCCCGTATTCTGTCCGTCGGCGGCGTCCGGGATGAGGGCGAATTCACCTCTCCCGTCTCCGAAAAGCCCTTTCCAACGGTCAGCGACGCCCGGGGCGAAGCCATGCGGGCCCTGATCGCCGAAAAAAAAGCCGCCGGCGATTCGGTCGGCGGTATTGTGGAATGCGTGGCGGAGGGATTGCCCGCCGGCCTGGGAGACCCGATCTTCGGCGGCATGGAAAACCGTCTCGCCGCCCTGGTCTTCGGCATCCCCGCCGTCAAGGGCGTGGAGTTCGGCGAAGGCTTTGCCGCGGCGTCCCTCTCCGGCAGCGAGAATAACGATCCCTTTGCGCTTCGGGATGGCGAAGTCATCACCGCCACCAATCACGCCGGCGGCATCCTCGGCGGCATTACCGACGGCATGCCCCTGGTCTTCCGGGCGGCCTTCAAGCCCACCCCCTCCATCGCCCTGGAGCAGCGCAGCGTCCATCTTCCGACCCAAACGGAAACGGCCCTCCGGGTGCCCGGCCGGCATGATCCCTGCGTCGTTCCCCGGGCGGTTCCCTGCGTGGAGGCTGCGGCGGCCCTCGCGATCCTGGATGCCTGGCTGGGCCGGCGGAAGGAGGCCCCATGCTGAAATGCGGATTGCTGGGCAAAACCCTGTCCCACAGCCGTTCCCCGGAAATCCACGCCCAGCTGGGGAATTATGAATACCGTCTCTATGAGATGCCGGAGGAAGCCCTCCCCGCCTTTCTGGCCGATCCCTTCTGGCACGGGCTGAATGTCACCATTCCCTATAAAAAGACGGTGCTGCCCTATCTGGATGAGCTTTCCCCCGTCGCCCGCGAAATCGGCAGCGTTAACACCATCGTCCGCCGGCCGGACGGCACCCTCTATGGGGATAACACCGATGTCTTCGGCTTCCAGGCCATGGTCCGCCGTTCCGGCATGGATCTTTCCGGGCAGGAAACGCTGGTGCTCGGCAGCGGCGGCGCCTCTGTCTCCGTCTGCTGCGCCCTGGCTTCCCTCGGCGCCCGGCCGGCGGTCATCAGCCGCTCCGGCCCGGATAACTATGAAAACCTGGAGGCCCGCCATCCGGACGCCGCCTTCGTCGTCAATACGACGCCCGTCGGCATGTTCCCCCATACGGACGCCTCCCCGCTGGATCTGACGCGCCTGCCCCGCCTGAAGGGGGTTCTGGATATCATCTATAATCCGACGGAAACCCTTCTCATGCGCCAGGCCCGCTCCCTGGGCCTCCCGGCTGTGAACGGGCTGTATATGCTGGTCGCCCAGGCCTGCCGCTCCTCGGAGCTCTTTACCGGCGTACCCGTTTCCGACGCCCTTATGAATCGGGTCTATGAGCAGGAGCTGCGCTGACGTTTCCATCCGATGTCAAACGGATGCTGTCCAGGAAAAAAGGATCCCGCCGGAAGTCCCTGGTACAGCGTTCCTGAAATGACTGGATCATTCAACATCCATGATTTCAAGGCTTTGAGTCATGTTTTAAGTCCAGCTGACTATCGAATGCTATACAAGGATATATCCGTATCCGGAAAAAGCGCCGGATACCGTATCCTCGCGCAATGGCAAATGGAAGGAGTTCCCCCATGAAAATCTTAGTTTTGAACGGTCCGAATCTGAATATGCTCGGCATCCGCGAGCCGGAAATCTACGGAGCCCAGACCTATCGGGATCTTCTGGCCTTTATTGACAAAACCGCCGCAGATGAGGACCTGGAGGTCGTCTGCCTCCAGTCCAACCACGAAGGCGACCTGGTGGACCATATCCAGGCCGCCTACGGCGTATACGACGGTATCGTGATCAATCCCGGCGCCTATACCCATACCAGCGTGGCCCTGCTGGACGCGGTCAAAGCCGTCGGCCTCCCGACCGTGGAGGTGCATCTGTCCGATGTCACGAAGCGGGAAGCCTTCCGCCAGGTTTCCTATATCCGCGCCGCCTGCGTCAAAACCATCATGGGCCTGGGCTTCGAGGGCTACCGCCAGGCCCTGCTCTTCCTGAAAAACCTGCTTTGCCCTGGGGCATGAAAAAGCACCGATTCTCCTGCTCCGCTCTGGAAACACAGGAGAATGTCCTCCCCTTCTTCCGCGCCTGCAGCGATATTGCCCCGACTTTCCTATCCCTCGGTTACTTCCAGCTCTTCCTCCTACTCCTATATCCGTTACAATCCGATTCTATAATAACCACACTCCCCGGCC
>CAMOGC010000090.1 GCA_946613955.1 uncultured Clostridia bacterium | reverse complement strand
AGCCGAAGAGGCGCATCAGGTCGTCCTCCAGGGAGATGAAGAACTGGGTGGAGCCGGGATCGCCCTGCCGGCCCGCCCGGCCGCGCAGCTGGTTGTCGATGCGGCGGCTTTCGTGCCGCTCGGTACCGATGATGTGGAGGCCGCCGGTTTTGAGCACCTGCTCGTGCTCCAGATCCGTTTCCTTCTTAAACTGGTTGTAGAGGGCCGTATAGCGCTCCCGGGCTTCCAGCACCTCCGGCGGCACGTTCTCGTTGTGCCCGGTGGCGGCGTCGATGATCTCCTCCTCGACCCCCTCCTGGCGCATGGCGCGGCGGGCCATGAATTCCGGGTTGCCGCCCAGGAGAATGTCCGTTCCGCGGCCGGCCATGTTGGTGGCGATGGTTACGGCGTTGAGCCGGCCGGCCTGGGCGACGATTTCCGCCTCCCGGGCGTGGTTCTTGGCGTTGAGCACCTCGTGGGGAATGCCCCGGCGGCGCAGCATGTCGCTGAGCAGCTCGCTGATCTCGACGCTGATCGTGCCCACCAGCAGGGGCTGGCCGGTTTTGTGCCGCTCCTCGATGGAGGCCAGCACCGCGGCGTATTTGGCGTTTTTGTTCTTGTAAACCTCGTCCTGCAGATCCTCGCGGATGTTCTTCCGGTTGGTGGGGATCTCCACCACGTCCAGCGCGTAGATGCCCTGGAACTCCGCCTCCTCCGTCTTCGCCGTTCCCGTCATGCCGGACAGCTTGCGGTACATGCGGAAATAGTTCTGGAAGGTAATGGTGGCCAGGGTTTTGCTTTCCCGCTCCACCTTGACGTGCTCCTTGGCCTCGATGGCCTGATGCAGGCCCTCGGAATACCGCCGGCCGATCATCAGGCGGCCGGTAAACTCGTCGACGATGATGACCTGGCCGTTCTGCACCACGTAGTCCACGTCCCGCTTCATGAGGGTGTTGGCCCGCAGGGCGCAGTTCACATAGTGGTTCAGGTCGCTGTTTTCCGGATCGTTCAGGTTGTCGATGCCGAAGGCCTGCTCGACCTTCCGGGCGCCCTCGTCCGTCAGGGTCACGGCCTTTTTCTTTTCCTCGATCTCGTAGTGGGTTTCGGGCTTCATCGTCCGCACCACCGCGTCCACCCGCTCGTACATCTCCGTGCTCTTTTCGCCGGGGCCGGAGATGATCAGGGGCGTCCGGGCCTCGTCGATCAGGATGGAGTCCACCTCGTCGACGATGGCGAAGGCGTGCCCCCGCTGCACCAGGTCGCCCTGGCGGATGACCATGTTGTCCCGCAGGTAGTCGAAGCCCAGCTCGTTGTTCGTCCCGTAGGTAATGTCGCAGGCGTAGGCCTCCCGGCGCTCCCGGCTGTCCAGATCGTGCACGATCAGGCCGACGCTCAGGCCCAGAAAGCGGTGCACCTTGCCCATCCACTCGCTGTCCCGGCGGGCCAGGTAGTCGTTAACCGTCACGATATGAACCCCCTCGCCCCGCAGGGCGTTGAGGTAGGCCGGCATGGTGGCCACCAGGGTTTTGCCCTCGCCGGTTTTCATCTCGGCGATGCGCCCCTGATGCAGGACGATGCCGCCGAGCACCTGCACCTCGTAGGGCCGCATGCCCAGCACCCGGTCCGCCGCCTCCCGCACGGTGGCGAAGGCCTCCGGCAGGATATCGTCCTCGGTTTCGCCCTTGGCCAGCCGCTCCCGGAGGAGATCCGTCATGGCGCGGAGCTCCGCGTCGCTCTTGTTCCGGTAGTCCGCCTCCAGCCGGGTCACGGACTCCACCGTCTTCCGCAGCTTTTTCAGCTGCGCCTCATTGCTGTTTCCCAGTATTTTCTTTATGAATTCCAGCATATCTTCCCTCTCATGATCCCTGCTTCGGATTGCCGCGCGGGCAAAGCAGTTCATATTAGTATATCACCCGCGGCCCCGGGGACGCAAGATCATAGAATAAAAACACCGCAGGCACGGTCTGAACGATCATGCCTGCGGTGTCTTCGTACTGTCCTTACCTGCTTCTGCGGCGGGGAGAGGATTCCCCGGCAGGCTCATCGACGACGGTGGCGTCGCCTGCGGGCGCGGGATCGACGACGGTCGCGTCCCCCGCGGGGGCGGTGGGCGCGTCGTTATTGTACAGGCGCTTCAGCGTTTCCGCCATCAGCTCGCTGTCCTGCGCGGTGTTTTCCACCTCGGGCGCGGCGGGGGCGCTTCCGGACGCCCCGGATTCCTCGGCGCCGGAGGTGATTTCGCTGCGGTGGTTCCTCCGGGGGGCGGAATGATAATCCCGGTAATTGCCGCGCTCCAGATGATCCATGGCCTTGTTGGACTGGCGCTTTCTCGCCGCCCGGCGGAAGGCGCCCACCAGCAGCAGGATGGCCAGCACGCCCGCGGCGCCCAGCAGCACCCACTTCAGCGTTCCCGACAGGGATTCCACCTGCTCCGTCCAGGCGGGGAGCTTCTTGCTCTCCGGCAGCTCGTCATAGGAGGCGGGCACGGAAACATACTGGGGCGCCGGCGGCGTAATGACGGGGGCCTCGGTGGGCTCGGGCGTCGGCTGCTCCCGGCTGATCCGCAGGGAATTGCTGCTGAAGGTCAGGGTCTGGCCCAGGGGATCCCGGGCCGAGGCGGTGAACTGGAAGAGGCCGGGCATGCTGATGGCCATCTCCCGGGTAAAGGTCCGGCTTTCCCCGGCGGGAATGGAGGAGAAGGTGTTGATCACGGTGTTGACCGCGCGGACCGAGATGTTGGAAACATCCACGGCGCTCTCGTTCCGGACGGTAATGGTGAAGCGGACGCTGCCGGGAATCTGGTAGACCACCTCCCGGTCGGCGGAGGCCTCCACGCTCAGCACGATCTGCTGGGTCGGGTCGGTGGCGATGACGTGCACCATCCCGGTGGCCGTTTCGACGGGCTGGCCGGTGGCGTCCTCGGCGTTCACGGTCAGCTGGATGTCCTGGGTTTCGGTAATGGCCAGATCCTTTTCCAGGGTCACGGTTTCGCCGGCGGCCACCGTCACGTCGGAAAACAGCTCGCCCAGATTCTTGTCCGTCAGGACCACGTTGGTAAAATCAACGTTTCCGGAGTTCTTCAGCTTGACCGTCAGCTTGATGGTCTCGCCGGGGGCGCCGCCTTTTTTGTCGGCGGAGAGGGTGGCGCTGAGCTTGACCTCGCCGTATTTGATGGTGGCGGCCTCGACCTTCTTGGTATAGGATTTGCCGCCGGCCTTGAAGGTCACGGTGGCGGCGGAGGTCAGATCCCGCTTGCCCATCTTCGCGGTAAAGGTATGGGTGGCCTTCTCGCCCGCGGCCAGGCCGCCCTCGATGGAGCCGGACTTGGCGGAAATGGAGCTGTTCTCCTTGATGGTTACGGCGTCCACGTCCACCGAGCCGGTGTTCTCGATGGTATAGGTAACGGTAACCTCCTGATCCTTCTGGGCGGTGGTGGGCTTGATCTCGCGGGTAATCGTCAGATCGGGCTTGCCTCCGTCGTAGATGATCTTCTTGGAGAAGTTCTTCGTTTTGTTGACCAGCTCGCCGCTGTCGTCATAGATGGAATACTTGAGCTTAAAGGTAATTCGGCCTGCGTCCAGCTCCGCCTGGGTCACCTTCCACTTTCCCTTCCAGCTCTTGGAGGTTCCGACGTTGAGCAGGGGGGAGCCGAACTCCTCCACCTGCTTCCCGCTGGGGTAATAGAGGGTCAGCGGGCCGGGCAGGTCGCTTTCCCCCACGTTGGAGACGGAGATGGAAATCGTGATTTCCTCCGGCTTGGAGAAGGTGTTCTTCTCCAGGGCCATGCTCACCTTCAGCGGATCGTCCGCCAGGGCCGCGGCGGAGCACAGCAAAACGAGCCCCAGGGCCAGGGCCAGGGCAACCAACAGATACTTTTTGTTCATGCCGTTTCGGGATTCGAGAAGAACCCCTGCCTCCTTCCCCGCGTTCGGGAGATGGGTGTGAAAATCCCGCGCCTACCTCATGAAAATATAAACACAGGAATTCGATGGTATTTTACGCCAGAAAGCGTGTTTCTGTCAAGAAAAATGCCCGTTTTTCACCTTTTCCCGCGCTCAGACGGCGGTGGCGATATTTTCGGCGTGGTCGGCGATTCTTTCGAGGTTGGTCAGCATATCCAGATAGATCATGCCGTTTTTCGGGGAGCACTTCTTGTTTTTCAGGCGCTCCACGTGATGATCCCGGAGGGTTTCGGTGAGCAGGTCGATGCTTTCCTCCTCGGCCTCGACCCGGCGGAGGGTTTCGGGATCCGGCCGCTGGCTGCCGAAGAGGCGCAGGGCGACCTCCAGCTGGGACCCGACCCGCCGGTGCATATCCTGCAGCTCGCCCAGCACCTTCGGGGCAAACTTGACCCCCTCCCGCTCCTTGATTTCCGCGGCGTCAAGGATGTTTTCCGCGTGATCGCCGACGCGCTCCAGGTCGTTGATGACATGGAACAGGTGGCCCACCAGGCGGGAATCCTCCTCGGACAGGTCCAGCCCGTTGACCTCCGTCAGCCGCTCGGCGATTTCCTTATTCAAAAAGTCGATCACGTCCTCGGTCTGCTGAACGGCGCGGGCGGCGTCCCCGTTCCAGGTTTCAAAGCAGGCGAAGGCGTTGTTGTAATTGCCCAGGGCGATTTCCCCCATGCGGTCGGTTTCCTTTTTCAGCTGGGCCACGGCGATCGGCGGCGTCTTCAGCAGCCGGGGATCGAAGAAGCGCAGGCGCATTTCGGCGCCCTCCTCCTTCTTTTCCGGAATCAGCAGGATGGCCAGCTTCTCCAGCAGCCCCGCCCCGGGAATCAGCACCAGGGTGGTCGTCAGGTTGAAGATGATATGCACCAGGGCGATCTGCAGCTTCAGGTTGCCGGCGCCCAGGGCTTCGATCCAGGAGGCGAAGGGGAAGACGCTGGCGATGATGGTAAAGAGAATGGTCCCGATGGTGTTGAACAGCAGATGGACGATGGAGGTCCGCCGGGCGGCGGTACTGGTGCCCGCGCCGGCAATCAGGGAGGTCAGGCAGGTTCCGATATTGGTTCCGAAAAGCACGAAGATCGCGGTGCTCAGGGGAATCATCCCCTCGCCGGCCAGCACCTGCAGAAGGCCGACGCAGGCGGCGGAGGAATTCAGCACGATGCACATGATCGCGCCCACCAGCACGCCCAGCAGCGGATGGGAGATGCTCTGGATGGCGATGCTGAAGCCGTCCCATTCCCGCAGGGGCTCCATGGCGCTGCTCATGCCCTTCATGCCCAGGAACAAAAGCCCGATGCCCATGACGATGGGACTGAATTCCCGGGCGGTCCGGAAATGCGGGTTGGCGGGCAGCCAGGACAGGATCAGCCCCACGAAGGCGAAGATCATGCCAAACTCGATGCCCTCCAGGGACAGGAGCAGGGGCGTGACCGTCGTTCCGATATTGGCGCCCATGATGACGCCGATGGCCTGGGTCAGGGTCAGCATGTTGGCGTTGACAAAGCCGACCACCATGACCGTCGTCGCCGTCGAGGACTGGAGCAGGATGGTAATCACAATCCCGCAGAGGACGGACAGGGGCATGTTCCGGGTCATGGCCTGCAAAAGCCCCTTCAGTTTGCTTCCGGCGGTTTTTTCCAGCCCCTCGCCCAGCACCTTCATGCCGAACATGAACAGGCCCAGTCCGCCCAGCAGATAGACCAGCATCAGTATAACCTGACCTACAGACATGTTGCCTCCACGGTATTCATCTCGTCCAATGGCGTTTCCGGAACCCTTCCCTTCGGGCCCGGACGGGACAACGTCCCTCATCATGCAGTATAGCATATCCCTTCGCGGGGATACAAGGCGATCCGGAGAGAAAACGGGGAGAAATCTTCCGGACGAACCTTCCCGGACCGCTCCGGCCAAAGAAAAACGCCCGCTTTCCTTCGAAAACGGGCAGGATGCAGATCAAAAACGGATCAGCTTCCCAGATACGCCTTCCGGACGTCGTCGTTCTGCAGCAGGTCGGCCGCCTCCCCGCTCATGGAAATCCTTCCGGTTTCCAGCACATACGCCCGGTCGGCCACGGAAAGGGCCATCTGGGCGTTCTGCTCGACGAGGAGAATCGTGGTTCCCGCGGCGTGCAGCTCGCGGATGATGCTGAAAATCTGGTCCACCAGGATGGGGGCCAGCCCCATGGAGGGCTCGTCGAGCATCATCAGCTTCGGCTTGCTCATCAGCGCGCGGGCCATGGCCAGCATCTGCTGCTCGCCTCCGGAAAGGGTGCCGGCGATCTGCTTTTCCCGCTCCCTGAGCCGGGGAAAGCGGTCGAACACGTCCCCGATGGAGGCTTCAATCTCCCCGTTCGGCCGGGAATAGCCGCCCATTTCCAGGTTTTCCCGGACGGTCATATGCTGAAAGATCCGCCGCCCCTCCGGGCACAGGGCCATCCCCAGGCCCACCATTTTGTTGGCGGGCGTGGCGGAAATGTTCCTGCCCTCGAAAAGGATCTTGCCGCTGCGGGGCCGCAGCAGCCCGGCCACCGTGTTCAGGATGGTGGTTTTGCCCGCGCCGTTGGCGCCGATGAGGGTCACGATCTCGTGCTCCCGGACCTGGAAGGAAACGCCCTTGATGGCGTGAATGGCGCCGTAGAAAACGTGCAGATCCGTGATTTCCAGCATGCTCATGCGTGGGCCGCCTCCTCTCCGCCGGTTTTTTCCCGCTTGCCCAGATAGGCCTCGATGACCACCGGGTTCCGCTGAATTTCCTCGGCGGTGCCCTTGGCGATGATCTTTCCGTAGTTCAGCACGCAGATGCCCTCGCAGA
>CAMOGC010000089.1 GCA_946613955.1 uncultured Clostridia bacterium | reverse complement strand
ACACGGCCGGAAAAAGGAGGAAGAAAGCATGAAGCGCATGATGATGAACCGGGCCCTGGCGGCCCTGCTGGCCCTGATGATGGTATTCGGCCTGATCCCCGCCCTGGCGGAGGAGGGCTATCTGCAGCGGGGCTCCACGGGAGAAAAGGTCAAAGAGCTTCAGGCCCGCCTGAAGGAGCTGAACTATCTGGACGAGGATCCCACCGGCGTCTTTGACGAGGACACGGAAAACGCCCTGATCCGCTTCCAGAAGCGCAACGGCCTGCTGGCCACGGGCTTTGCGGACGAACGGACCCTGGCCCTGCTCTTCTCCGACCGGGCCGCGCCCGTTCCGACCGCCACGCCCCGCGGCTCCTACGACTATTATGAGGACTACGCCGTCGAGGAGGAAATCGCCGCCTACGCGCCCATGCCCAGCGGCATGGCCATGTCCGCCGCGCGGGGCAAGGCGGCCTGGAACACCAACGAATACACCCTGATCCGGGAAAACGGGTTCCAGTCCGTCGCCTCCGCCCCCCTGTCCACCTTCGCGGCGGACGTGGATACCGCCTCCTACGCCCAATTCCGCTCCCTGGTACTCCGGGGAGAGCCGGTGCCCGCCGACGCGGTCCGGGTGGAGGAAATGTTGAATTACTTCCATTATGATTACGCGGCTCCGGAGGCCGGCCATCCCCTGGGGGTCACGATGGAGCTGGCCCGCTGCCCCTGGAACAGCGAAACCCTCCTGCTGCAGGTCGGTCTGCAGGCGGAAGAGATTCCGAAGGAGAACCGCCCGGCCCACAACCTGGTATTCCTGATCGACGTCTCCGGCTCCATGTTCGGCCCCACCCGGCTGGATCTGGTCAAGCGGGCCTTCCTGCTGATGCTCGATGAGCTCGCCCCCACCGACACCGTCTCCGTCGTCACCTACGCCTCCCGGGACCAGGTGCTGCTCGACGG
Source organism: uncultured Clostridia bacterium (assembly GCA_946613955.1). Next base: position 5,815 of record CAMOGC010000089.1, on the reverse strand, counting down.
CGTTCCCGCGGCGGACAAGCCCCGGATCATGGAGGCCATCTCCGGCCTGGAGGCCGGCGGTTCCACCAACAGCGCCTCGGGCATCACAACCGCCTATCTTCTGGCGGAGAAGCACATGATTCCCGGCGGCGTCAACCGGATTCTCATGGCCACGGACGGGGATTTCAACGTCGGCGTGACCAGCGAGGGCGATCTGGCCCGGCTGGTGATGGAAAAGAAGCAGGGCGGCGTGACCCTGACGATGCTGGGCGTGGGCTACGGCAACTATAAGGACAACAAGCTCGAAGCCCTGGCCGACTTCGGCAACGGCAACTACTACTACCTGGATTCCATCTTCGAGGCCCGGCGGGCGCTGGTGGCCGAGGCCGGCGGCACCATGGTGGAGGTCGCCCGGGATGTCAAGCTCCAGCTGGACTTCAACCCCGCTCTGGTCAGCGGATACCGCCTCATCGGCTATGAGGACCGGGTCATGGACGCCGCCGACTTTGCCGACGATACGAAGGACGGGGGCGAAATCGGCTCCGGCCATCGGGTCACGGCCCTGTATGAGCTGATTCCCGCCGGCAGCGATTTCGGCAAAAACCTGCCCCGCAGCGTCTATCAGACGGAAAACGCGGGTGGCCAGGGCAGCGAATGGTGCACCCTGAACCTGCGCTACAAGCTGCCCGGCCAGACGGAAAGCACCCTGGAAACCTTCCCCTTCGCAGGGGAAATTACCGAAAACCCCAGCGAAAACCTCCGCTTCGCCGCGGCGGTGGCGGAATGCGCCATGGTGACCCGCGGCAGCGAGTTCAAGGGCACCGCGACCTATACAGATGCCCTGACCCTGGCCCGGAGCTGCGCCTCCGTGACGGGGGATCCCTATAAGGAAGAGTTCGTTTACCTGCTGACGCTGCTGGAAAGAAAAGGACAGTAATCTTCCGGAAAAAGCATCCCGGTCCGCGCCCGGTCTCTCCGCGGCGCACCCGCCTGACGGAAAAGGATTCCCTCCCGCCGCCTAAGCGGAACGGGCCGAAAGTCTCAAAAAGGATCTCCGGATGCTTCCGGGGATCCTCTTCTTTTCCGTTTTTTTCCGTTACCGAGCTCCGTTTTCAGGCCTCTTCTGCCCCGGCCTTCCGGGCCTCCAGCACCCAGAAGCCGCCGCTGCGGTCCCTTTTCTCCACGGAGGCGAACTTCGTTTTCAGATATTTGATGCAGCTCTCCGCCCCCTGCTGTTTCCGGATCACCAGGAACAGGCGGCCGCCGGGCTTCAGATGCTCCTCCGCCTCCGAAAGCATCCGGTAAACCACAGCCTTGCCCGCCCGAATCGGCGGATTGGTCACGATCAGATCAAACATCCGGCCGCCCAGGGCGGAAAAGCCGTCGCTCTCGACGCATTCCACCTCCGCCCCGTTCCGCGCCGCGTTCCTGCGGCTCCATTCCAGCGCCCGCAAATTCACGTCCGCCAGGGTCACCCGCGCCGCGGGATACACCGACTTCAGGCTGACGCCGATCGGCCCCCATCCGCATCCCAGATCCAGTACCTCGCCCTCCGGCGTCTCCGGCAGAGCGTCCATGAGCAGCCGCGTCCCCGCGTCCAGCTCTCCCCGGGAAAATACCCCCGCGTCCGTTGTGAACCGCAGGCTTTTTCCCCGCCAGGCGAAGGCGCATTCCACGGGCCGGGAAGCGCTTTCCGGCTCCCGGGTATAGTATTGATCATTCATGGCTCGTTTCTTCTCCCCTGCGTTCCAGCCCCGCGACGGCATACAGGGCGTCCCGCTCCGCGTCTTTCAGCTCCCGCCACTGTCCCTCCGCCAGCGTCCCGTCCATCTCCAGGGGGCCAAAGCGCTCTCTCCGGAGCGCCAGCACCTCGTGCCCCGTGGCCGCGAACATCCGCTTCACCTGATGAAATTTTCCCTCGGAAACCGTGACCTCCCCCAGGGATTCCGCGTCCCCGGCTTCGAGAATGCGCAGTTCCGCCGGCATCGCCGTGAAATCCGACAGCGCCAGCCCCGCCGCGAAGGCCCGGACGTCCGCCTCCGTCAGCCTTCCGGAAACCCGGGCCCGATAAACCTTGTCCACATGCCGCCCCGGGGACAGCAGCCGGTGATTCAGTTCCCCGTCCGTGGTCAGGAACAGAATACCCGTCGTATCCTTATCCAGCCGCCCCGCCGGCATGCACCCAAGGCTCGCGTAGGCGGGCGGCAGCAGATCCATGACGGTTGGCTGTTTTCGGTCCCGGGCCGCCGTTAAAAGCCCCGAAGGCTTATTCATCATCACGTGGCGTTCTGTCCGCCCGTCGATCGGCCGGCCTCCCAGCGCCAGATGGGCCTCCTCCGTTTCAAAAACCGCGCCGGGATCCAGCACCGTCCGCCCGTTGACCGTCACGGCGCCCCGGCGGATCAGCACCTTTCCCTCGCTCCGGCTGGCCAGAGCCAGCGCCGTCAGCCAGCGATCCAGCCTTATTCTCATCGCGGCTCCTTCAGCCCCCGGACAAACGCCGCGGTAATCATCGAGCGGAAGGGCAGCATCGGCACGGTCAGCACTGCGCCCACCGCCAGAATGATCAGGGTGCCCCGGGTTGAAGGCAGCTTCACGGTTCTCATCAGCAGGCCGTTCAGATTGGTAACCACCGGCAGATACCGGAACACCACGATCACCACCGCGATGATGATCGGCAGGATCGCCACCAGGGCGCAAAGCCAGGTCAGCATGATTTTCCCATGATGACCCCGAACCAGCGACGGATCCCCCTGCGCCCGGGCGTGGCGGGCCCCGCTGTGGAAGGCGCATCCCGCCGCCAGCAGCAGCAGGGTTCCCAGGATGATTCCCAGCACCACCAGGAGGCCCCGGATCTGATCCCCGCCGCCGAAATCGTTTTTAATCATCCGGAGCACGGTGAAGCTGTCGATTTCGCCGGAAAAATGGATTCGGATTTCCACCGCCATGACGATCAGCGGAATCCCCCACAGCGCCACAAAAAACACCCGCTTCAGGGCAAAGAACAGCTTTTCCCCGTATTCCCGGGTTTCCACCAGCCGGGGACCGCAAAGCCGCCCTCCATCCAGGGCGTCCTTCATCGCCGCGGCGGCGTTCATCCGCCCCGGCAAAAGAATCAGGATCACCAACGGCAGGGTCAGCCAGGCCAAAAAGCCCAGCTTTTCATCCGACAGAAACAGCAGGGGCGCGAAACAGATCCCCGTCAGGCACGCCTCCGCCAGCAGAAATTTCAATCCTTCCCCGAACCGGCCGAAGCAGACCCGGCCCGCCTCCCCGAATGCTCTTCCAATTTTCATGGGTCATCCAGCTCCTTTCCCAATTGTCCTTCCGGCCCCGTCCGCCTCGTCAGCTTTTTCCGGGCCACCACGAGATAGCACGCCATGTGAATCGCGAAGGTCAGCCCCCAGGAGATCGGATAGGACATATACAATATGTTGATATCCGTCGGATTGGCCGCGAAAACGGTCATGATCCAGACAATCCGAAGCAGGCACGAGCCCGTCAGGGAAACGATCATCGGCATGACGGAATATCCGATGCCCCGCAGCTGCCCCACCATTACATCCATCATCCCGCAGAGGAAATACGTGGGCAGGATGATCGCCATCCGCTTCATCCCGGCGGCGATGACGTCCGGATTGCTGTTATACAGCCCCAGCAGCGGCCTCCCCAGGGCGTAAACCAGCATTCCCATGCCCAGCCCGATGACCACCACAATGCCCAGGCAGCACCACAGGGTTTTCCGAACCCGGTCATATTTCCCCGCGCCGTAATTCTGGCTGGCAAAGGTCATGGCGGACTGATGCTGCGCGTTCATGGCCGTATAGACGAAGCCCTCGATATTGCTGGCCACGCCGTTTCCCGCCACAACGATGCTGTTGAAGGAGTTGACCGCCGACTGGATCAGCACGTTGGAGATGGAAAACAGGCTGCCCTGCAGGCCGGCCGGCAGACCCACCCGGATGATGTCCGTCAGGCTCCGCCGGTCGATCCGGCATTCCCGGATGACCAGCTTCATGACCCCGTGGGACCGCAGCAGGCACAGAAGCACCAGCACCATGCTGACCACCTGGCTGATCACCGTAGCGATGGCGACGCCGGCCACGTCCATCCCGAACCCGATCACCATCACCAGGTTCAGGATCACGTTGACAATCCCGGAGATGGACAGATAATACAGCGGCCTCCGCGTGTCCCCCAGGGCCCGCAGGGTCGCCGCGCCGAAGTTGTACAGCATGTTGGCCGGCATGCCGATAAAATAGATCCGGACATACAGCGTGGCGCCGTCGATGACATCCTTCGGGGAATCCATCCATTCCAGCATCGGCCGGGCCAGCAGAAAGCCCATCACCCCGACGCCGACGCCCATGAACAGCGCCAGGGTCATCGCGGTATGCTCCGCCTTCCGCATGCGGATCATGTCCCCGGCGCCGTAGCTCTGGGCGATGACCACGCTGGCGCCAACGCTCAGCCCCATAAACACGTTGACCAGCAGGTTGATCAGCGCCCCGGTCGAGGAAACCGCCGCCAGGGCCTCGTGCCCCGCGTAATTTCCGACGACGATGACATCCGCCGCGTTGTACAGCAGCTGCAGAATCCCCGTCAGCATCAGCGGCAGGGAAAACTGCAGAATTTTGGGGATCAGCGGCCCGTTCAGCATATCGATCTCGTACTTGCCGCCTTTTCGTGTTCTTCTTCCCAGCTTCATCAGGTTACCTTTCTCTCAGGATTGTTTTCCCTTTCATCGACTACCCTTTCTTGTCAGCGTAATCAGCGTCAGCATCGGCGGATTGAACAGACGCCCCGGCTGATGCTCATAATGGGGATCCGAGCCCAGGCCCGGACTGATGTACTGCGGAATTCCGTTCAGATAGCTGAGACCCCGCACCAGCTGATCCTCGGGAAACCATCCCAGCTCCGGCACGTGGATCGCCCTTCCCATCGGCAGCCGCCATTGGCCGCCGTTATAGTGCCCCGCCAGAATCAGCCCGGCATAGCGCATGGAGAAAACATCCTCCTTCGCGCCCCAGGACATCATGTCATAGACATATTCCTCCCGCAGGGGGGTATGGGTCAGCGCGATCTGGATATCCGTCGGCTGAAATTGCTCCCTGGCCGCCCGGATGGCGTCGATCCGCTCCATCTCATATTCCAGCATCCGCCGCCTGGCGGCGCCGTCCGCGTCCAGCGAGGTCGCCCTGCGCTGCATTTCCCGCAGCTGCCCCTGATAAACAGAGGTCATCTGGTCCAGATCCAGCGTATACAGCTCCTCCGGCACAAACCAGATCGTTCCCTTTCCCCGGGTTTCCGAAACCGGCCGGTCCAGAATCGTGACCCCCGCGGCGGTCAGCCGCTCCGCCCAGTCGGTATATACCGAAAGGGATCCGTGAGCCTCGCTGGAAAGGGCGGGGCCGTCCGTATCCCCGGGAATATAGTATTTGGGCGTCGCCTCCGGCATCAGGGCCAGCAGCTCCATCAGGGGTTCGATATCGTGATCCTTTCCCAGCATGTCCCCCGTCATGATGACGCAGGAATACCTCGTCGTCCCCAGCGCCGCGGCGATGGCCTTCTGGTTTTCTCCCAGGCGGGCGCCGTGCAGGTCGCTGATATGCAGGATGGAATACTGCTCCAGATCCTCCGGCAGGTTCAGAATCGTCAGACTGATCTTTTCCAGACGGACCCCGTTGCTCTGGATAAAATTGACCGCGATCAGGATGGCCAGCAGGATCGGCAGAAAAACCAGAATCGTATTGCGCAGGCCGTGGCCGCGTTCCCGGATCTTTCCCTCCGGCGCGAAAACGTACTTGTTCTGCTCCCTCCGCCGCACCGGCCTCAC
>CAMOGC010000088.1 GCA_946613955.1 uncultured Clostridia bacterium | reverse complement strand
ACCCGTTTCCGGCTGCTGCCGGAAACGGGTCTTGTTTCGCCAGGGAGCGGACGGCTGCATCCGCACCGGTGATCAGCCCTCCGGCCATTCCGCAAGAGAAAAATGCGCCAGCGCCTTGGCAATGCCATCTTCCTCCACCGGGGCGGTCACATAGGCACAGACCGCCTGAACCTCCGGCTCCGCGTTGCCCATGGCAATGCTGTTGGGCACATGGGTCAGCATCGTCAGATCGTTTTGAGAGTCGCCGATGACGTAGCAGTCCTCCAGCGGAACCCCCAGTTTTTTTCGGACCGCGTCGATCCCTGTGCCCTTGGAATAGCCCTTCGGCACCAGTTCCCATCCCGCGCCCGTGTCCGTCCGGCGGATGGCCTCGAAGCGCCCTCCCAGCGTCTCCAGCAGCTTCTGGATCCTGTGTCCTTCCCTGTCGAAGGTAAACATCTTGACAAAGGAGAAACCGGCGCCATTCTCGGGAATCGTCCGCCCGATGCACATTTTCTCGGAGAATTCCCGCATGCGCAGGATCTGTGGCTCCTCTTCGGGATACTCCGCCTCCATCCAGATGGCCTCGTCCGCCTCATAGACGACGGACAGGCCGGTCTCCCGGCACAGGGCGCGGATCCGGCGGCTCTCCTCCTCGCTCCAGGAGAAACTCATCAGCGTTTCTCCCCCCAATATGATCCGGGTGCCGCACCCCATCACCCATCCGTCGATGGGGGCCCGATCCAGCCGGGGATCCCTGTTGCAGAGGGTCCGCCCGGTATTGATCAGGTTCAGGCATCCCCTTTCGCGGGCCTGCTCCATGGCCTTCAGGGCGCTGGATGGAATCCGGTGGGTGTTCTGGTCGATCAGGGTTCCGTCGATGTCGTAAAAGATCAGTTTGCGGCCGTTCTTATTTGTCTTGCTCATTACTTTCATTCATTCGTACCATTCAGTCCCGAGTCCCGTACAGATCAAGGATGCGATTCTTTGGGGCAGCTTTCTGTCCTGCCTTTTCATTTTCGCCTGCTCCTTTCCTTCGCGTTTGTATGGCAGGCCTCGCTATTGAAGCGATTCATTTTATCAGCTGCGATGTAAAAAAGACAGTTCTATTTTGGTATAAATTCATAAAAATAAACACTGGCTTGACATTTTCTCCGGTTCATGTGAAGATTAAACGGTTCCGGTAGCGTAAGAAAAAGGAAAAGACAGCTTCGGCGTTACCTGAAAATGGACTGCGTAAAGCGGAAAGAGTTTCAAGATGGACCAGAAGGAAGCAACAATACGGCATCTGTTGGATCTCTGCCGAAAAAGCGAGAAAACCGGTATGTGGCAGTTCTCCGGTTTCCTGTCCCCCGCCGAACAGGAAGAATGGCTGCGGAGCCCGGATTCGGGGCGCTTCTCTTTTTTGCTGGCCGGGGGCCATGAAGCCGCCGAACGAAAAATCCTGGCCGCGGGCAGCGAAGCGGAAGCCGGGCCGCCCGATTTTCCGATCAGCGTTGTCGCCATCCGGCCGAAATCTATGAAATACGCGGAGGAGCTTTCCCATCGGGACTATCTCGGGGCCATGATGAGTCTGGGGATTGACCGGAGCCTGACGGGCGATATTCTGATCAGGGACAAGCGGGCCTGGATCTTCTGCCTCTCCTCCGCGGCGGAGATGCTGGCCTCCTCCCTGACCCAGATCCGCAAAACGGCGGTCGCCGCGGAGGTGGTCGGGACGGACGTTCCAGAGATTCTTCCATCATTTACGTCTCTGCGGCTGAACGTGGCCTCCGGCCGGCTGGACGCGGTGATCGCCGCCTTCGCCGGGATTTCCCGCGGGCAGGCGGAGAAGCTCTTCGCGGCGGAAAAGGTCTTCGTAAACGGACTGCCCGCCCCCGATAAAGGAGCCCAGCTGAAGGAAGGGGACATTCTTTCCGTCCGCGGCATCGGAAAAGCCATATACGATGGCATTGAGCACGAAACCAAAAAGGGCCGGCTCTGGGTCGCCCTTCGGAAATATAGCTGACAATCATCGGCACCGTTCCCGGAGAAAGGAGAAAAAGCGAACATGATCACCGTCACTCTCAAAAACCAGGATGGGAAAACGCTGTGGGAATCCGCCTCTTCCCAGGAGGTAAACGCGTGTATGGATCACGCCTGGGAAGAAGGCGACACTCTGACCGTCCGGGCCCGGCCCGGCGATCATCTGTTTGTTTCCATCGACGCCTCCATGCTCCGGGGCGAGGTTTTCCTTCCGGATGGCGTCATGACCTGGCCCGTCCCCTTCGGGGAACATCGACTGGCCTATCAGCCGGGCCTGTTTGATGGAAAAAGGCACATCCTGACCGTCCGCCGGATGACCGATGAGGAAACGGCAGCCCTGCGAAATCTCGCGGAAAACCCGCTCGATCTCCGGGGAGATACGGATTTCTTTCCACACTGCACGGCCAATGTGGAAACCCGGGGCGAATCGGTTTTCGCGGCGCGAAACGTGATTGACGGCCTTCGTTTCAATCATTATCATGGGGAATGGCCCTTTGAAAGCTGGGGGATCGGCGCCCGGGAGGACGCCTGGTGCCTGCTGGATTTCGGCCGTGAGGTCATCGCGGAGAAGATGGCCCTGACCCTGCGGGCCGATTTTCCTCATGACGCCTACTGGGTCTCGGGCCATGTAGTGGATTCCGCCGGAATGGATACGGCCTTTGATCTGCGGAAAACCGATGAAAGGCAGTTTGTTGATCTGGGCGGCCGCCGTGTCCGATGGCTCCGGCTCGAGCGGCTGGTGAAAAGCGACGATCCCTCCGCCTTCCCCTCCCTTCGGGCCTGGGAAGTCTGGGGCCATGACTGAATACATGTTTGCAAGGAGGTTCATTCGATGAGAGCGTATGAAAGGCTGCTGAAGTATGTCGTCGTCAACACGACCAGCTCCGAGGAAAACGAGGCCCAGGTTCCTTCCGGCGCGGGGGAATTCGACCTGGCCTATCTGCTGGCGGAAGAATTGAAGGAGCTGGGGCTTTCCGGCGTCCGTGTGGATGAGCACGCCTATGTTTACGGCTTCCTTCCCGCGACTCCCGGCTGCGAGAGCGTTCCCGCCCTGGGCTTTAACGCCCATCTGGACACCGTGGACGACTTCGGCGGGACCGACACCCATCCCCAGGTGATCCGGAATTACGACGGGGGCAGGATTCCTCTGGGAACCTCCGGCCTCGCGCTGGATCCGGAACAGTTTACCCATCTGAAGAACTGTGTCGGAAAGACCATCATTACCACCGACGGTACCTCCGTTCTGGGGGCGGATGACAAGGCCGGCGTGGCCGAAATCATGACCATGCTGGAGCGGCTCATCGCTGAAGCCCGGCCTCACGGAGCGATCAGCGTCTGCTTCAGTCCGGATGAGGAAATCGGCCATGGCGCCCGCCTGCTGGATCTGGAGGCCTTCGGGGCGAAATACGGCTATACCCTGGACGGGGGTTCCCCGGATGAAGTCGAATATGAAACCTTCAACGCCGCCCAGGCCCGGATGAGCTTTACGGGGCTGTCCGTGCATCCCGGCTCCGCGAAGGGAAAGATGATCAACGCCCAGCTGGTGGCCATGGAAGCCAACAGCATGCTGCCGCCGGAGGAGGTTCCCGCCAAAACCGAGGGGCACGAAGGCTTCTTCCATCTGACGGATATGAAGGGCAACACGTCGGCCGCGGAGCTCGTGTATATTCTCCGGGATCATGACGCGGAGCGCTTCGACGGACGCAAAAGGAAAATCCAGGAAATCGCGGAGGCCCTGAACGATAAATACGGTCCGGGAACCGTTCAATGCAAAATCCGGGATCAGTATCGCAACATGGCGGAAGTCGTTCGCGAACATCCTGAAGTGCTGAACACAGCGATGGCCGCCGTGCGGGATGTGGGGCTGGAGCCGAAAACACCCCCGGTTCGCGGCGGAACGGACGGCGCCCAGCTGTCCTTCCGCGGTCTCCCCTGCCCCAATCTCGGAACCGGCGGCTACGCATTCCACGGGCCCTATGAGCACGCGGTCGCCGAGGAAATGGATCAGATGGTCGAAATCATTCTGAACATCGTGCGGCGATTTGCGGAATAAAACGGTTTCTTACCGCCGGCCCCTCTGGGCCGCGCGTCCGTTGAAACAGAGCGGAACGGAAAAATCGCAGGCCGTCGGCCGCGATCTCTCCGTTCCGTCTTTTTTTGCCTGATGGAAAGCCGTCAGGCGTTTTGTTCCTTTTCCCGATTCAGCCGGAAATCCACCGACCGCTTCAGGTACTCCAGATACTGGGGATCCCGGCACATGGCCTTTCCGGGAGTATCGGACAGCTTCGCCACCGCGCGCCCGTTCACCGTCTGCAGCTTGATGACGATGTTGAGCGCCTTTTCGCAGGTATCGTTCGAGCAGAAGGTACCGATGCCGAAGGAAACCTTCGCCTTGTCCCGGAAATGATCATACAGCGCCTGGGCCTTCTCGAAATCCAGGCTGTCGCTGAAAAGCAGCAGCTTGGTTTTCGGATCCACGCCGTATTTCTCGTAATGGGCGATGATCTTCTCTCCCCATTCATAGGGATCGCCGCTGTCATGCCGGACGCCGGTATAGTTGTTGACCATGGCCCGGTTGAAATCCAGAAGGAAAAGATCCGTCGTGATCGTGTCCGTCAGGGCCGTCCCGTTGTCGCCCTTATATTCATCATACCAGTCTTCCATGGCGTAATGGTTGGTATAGGCCAGGGGGATGGAATCGATGCCCTGATACATCTGAACATATTCATGGGCATAGGTGCCGATGGGTGTCAGGTTGTATTTCATCGCCAGATACACATTGGAGGTGCCGACGCAGTTTTCCGTTTCCCGGGCGAAGCGCCGAACCACCTCGTCCTGCCATTCCCGGCTCAGCCGCCGGCGGCATCCGAATTCCGCGAAACGGAAGGTATACTTTCCGCTCCGGAAATCCTCGATTTTCCGGTTCAGCCTTTCCTCCGCCGAGGCCCGGAGGGTCGAATAGTCGAACCGCATCCGGAAATAAACCTCGTTGACAATCTCCAGCAGAAAGATTTCAAACTGCATCGCGGAAAAGAGCGGCCCCCGGACGACGATTTCCAGCTTTCCCTCCTCCGTCAGTCCGGTTTCGACATAGTCCCGGATCGGATGCCAGAGCCGCAGGAACTCCACATAGTCGTTCTTAATGAACCGGATGGAGCGCAGGTAGTCCAGTTCCTTTTTCCGGAATCGGAGGGTGCAGAGGTGATCGATCTGCGCGTCGATCTCCTCCTTCATCTCCTTCGTGAAAACCACATTCTCCGTGCGGCAGCGGAAGTAATACTCCCCGCTGAGGTTCGTATGCTTGTGGAAAATCACCTGATCCATGTTGAACTTATACAGATCCGTGTCCAGCAGCGATTCGATAATGGGTTCCAGTTTCATCCTGTATCCTCCTGTTCAGATGCTTTCTGAAATATTCTCTCCGGCGCGGCTGCTCCGGCCATGATCGATCCTGTTCCGCCTTATCCTTCCTCCAGCAAATCCATGATTTCCGTCGGCGTCATGGCGGCGATTTCCTCCCGGAGCCTGCGGATTTCCGCCACGCGCCTGCGCACCGCCGAGGAGGATACATCCTTCAGCGCCTCCGGTCCCCGGATGATCCGAACGTAGGGCGCGATCGAACGCAGATACGGATCCTCCCGCAGCAGCCGCTCGCCGTCGTCCTCGCCCCGATCGACGCATACGATGCCGAATTCCCGGGCGATTTGCTCAACATAGCGCCATTTTTCCAGCTCCCGCAGCTTATCCGTCCCCATCAGCAGCGATGCCTGAACGCCCTGTTCTCTCATCTGGCAGAGGGTGATATAGGTTCTTGGCTGTCGATCCATGCGAAGCTCGATATCGGTCACCCCCATCCAGGGGCGGGTCTCCGCCAGCCTGCGCAGCATCCGGAGCCTGGTTTCATCGGAATAGGCGTAATCCTTGCCCTGGAAGTTCCGGATGTAATCCGACCGGGAAGGGACGAAGATGGTCTGGGAAAAGCCGGTCTCCTCCGCCGCGACCCGGGCCAGGGTCAGATGCGCCATGGTCGGCGGGTTAAAGGCTCCGAAAAAGCCCAGCGCCGTTTTCATCTCATTTTCCGTCCTTTCCGAAGGGATCCAGCACCAGGGGCATTCTCCTTTTATGCATGTTCCGCTTCTCCATGCCGCGGATCTTTTCATCCGTCTCCGGATTCCCGCAGGTGCCCTCCCGGATATACGCGTGAATATCCCGATACAGGACGCCCAGCTTCTCCTCGTCGCTCATACCGCTCAGACCGTCCGTGGGCGTTTTGACGACCAGCTCCCGCGGAAGCTCGTCCATGCTCAGCCCGACCTCCACCACCTCGACGCTGGTCAGCGCGCCGAGCACGGAAAAGTCGCAGGAGGTGTCCCCGTCCTTGGTGCAGTATCCGACGGTTATCTCGCTCAGATTCCCCGTCCCGGCCACCCGGGCGCCGAGCGCCTGGGCCGCGTAGCGCAGGGCGGTCATGCGAAGCCTCGGGCCGATGTTGATATCCGATTCCCGGGAGACCGGAATGTCGAATTCTCCTTCCCGGCCGGCATCCGCCTGCTTCCGAAGGGCGATGTGCGCTTCGCCGATGTTGATCGTCTTTCTCGGGATCCCCAGCGCTTCACAGACCCGCAGGCTGTCGCTGATATCCTTCTGCAGCCCGTCGGGCATCATGATGCCAAACACGTTTTCCCGGCCCAGCGCCCTGGCGCACAGCGCCGCGGTCACCGTGGAATCCTTGCCACCGGAAATCCCCAGCGCCACCCTCGAGAAGCCCTGTTCCCCTGCAATCCTCCGGATTTCGGCCACCAGTCGGTCCCGGGCCTTTTCCGCGTCAAAAT
>CAMOGC010000087.1 GCA_946613955.1 uncultured Clostridia bacterium | reverse complement strand
GCTCCGGCGGTGATCCCAATCATACCGGGATCTGTATTTGCAAAGGCTGGCGGAATTTCCGCCGCGCTCTCTACCAGGATTGTGTCCGGGCATCCGGCCCGGCAGATCTCGAAGAGCTTCCGCGTGTTGGCGCTGTTCCTGCCGCCGACGACGATCATCCGGTCCGCCCGGGCGGCCAGCTCGGCCGTTTCCTTCTGGCGGATTTCCGTCGCGCTGCAGATCGTGCACCGGCTGGAAAGATGCTCGACGCGCTCCTCGAGAACCTTCAGGATCGCTTCCCATCGGGCGGGAGGAAAGGTCGTCTGGGCCACGGCCACCGCGCGTTCCATCCGGGGCAGCAGGGCGGCTTCCTCCGGCGTGGCCGCCGTATAAACCGCGCCCTTGGCCCATCCCGCCGTCCCGTGAACCTCGGGATGCTCCTTTTCACCCACCAGGATCACCGGAACGCCGCCCTCCGTTTCCGCGGCGACGATCTCGTGCAGCCGGGCGACAAAGGGGCAGGTCAGATCCAGAATCTCGCACCCGGAAGCCTCCAGCGCCGCGATTTCCTCCGGGGAAACCCCGTGGCTCCGGATCAGCACCCGGCGGCCCTTCGCCCCGGCCGGATCCGTAACGGGCTCCAGACCCTTTTCCGCCAGGCGGCGAACCACCGAGGGATTGTGGATCAGCTCCCCCAGCGTGCAGGAGGGAATGCCGTCTTCCGCCGCCTTCTCCGCGGCTTCGACCGCGCGCCGAACGCCCATGCAAAAGCCCGCGTGCGCGGCGATTTCAACGGTCATTTCATCATCCTTTCATGCGGATTCCTCTTCCTTCATTATTTTCGCTTTGCTCCGCGGAATTCCTGCTGCGAAAATAATTTTTTTCAACTTTTTTTCAAAAAATTGATTACTTTTGCTTTTCCGCCCCGGCGATCATTCCCCGGAAGGTTTCCCGCATCCGTTCATTCAGCTTTTCGCAGCTCTCGGAATTGACCCCCTCCGCCAGCAGATCGTTGTAGGGAATCGGGTCGCCGATGGTCACGTTGACCCGCCGGAAAGGCTTCAGGGGTTTGTCGATATACATGGGCAGCAGGGTCGCCCGGCTGCGCATGACGATCAGGGCGGTTCCGTTCTCGATGTGCTCCATCTGGCCTTCGTGATGCCGGGTGCCTTCGGGAAAGATCACCAGCGGCTTTTTCTCCTTCAGCACCCGCAGGCAGTTCCGCATGGCCTCCATGTCGCTCTGGTGCCGCCGGACGAAAATGCAGTGCATCCGATACAGAAAGCGGTGAACCAGCCGGTTCTTCCCCAGCTCCTCCTTCGCCAGAAAAAAGCACTGATCGGCCGGCAGCGGGTAGGCCACCAGGGCCGGATCCAGCGCGTGAACATGGTTGGAGATAATGACCAGCGGCATCTCCTGCCGGGCTTTCTCCATGCCGTAATACCGGACGGGGAAAACGGTATGAAACAGCACCACGGCCATCGCCCGCAGGCATTCATAGGTCCGGGTCCTTCGCATGCAGATCTCGTCCCCGGAGGCTTTTTTCCGGATGGCTCCGGTCTGCGCGGCCTCCGGCCGTTTTTCCTCCGGCGTCTTTTTTGCCTCAGCCATGCTTCTTCGCCTCCGCCATTTTAACGATCCTGTCCACCACCTGATCCATGCTCAGGTCCGTGGAATCCAGCAAATAGGCGTCCGGTGCCTGCCGCAGAGGCTCGACCTTGCGATTCATATCCTGGTCGTCCCTTTTTTTGACGGCCGAGAGCACCTCCTCAAAGCTTTCCTTTCCTCCCTTTTCCCGCGTTTCGAGCCAACGGCGGCGGGCCCGTTCCTCGGCGCTGGCCGTCAGATAGACCTTCACATCGGCCCCGGGCAAAACCGTCATGCAGATGTCCCGGCCGTCCAGAATCATGTCCTGCTTCGCGGCCAGGGCCTGCTGGCGGGCCACCATCCACGCCCGCACCCGCGCGTATTTGCTCACGGCGGAAGCGGCCATGCTGACCTCCTGCGTCCGGATCAGGGCGCTGACATCCTCGCCCTCGAGGATCGTCCGCTGCCCCTCTTCCCCGATTTCCACGTCCAGATCCATCCCCTCGCAAAGGCGGACCACCTTCTCCTCGTCCTCTGGGTCGATGCCCCTGCGCAGGGCCAGCAGCCCCAGGGCCCGATACATGGCGCCCGTGTCCAGGTGCAATATGCCGAGCTTCGCGGCCACCTGGTCAGCGATGGAGGATTTGCCGGCTCCCACCGGCCCGTCGATGGCAATATTCAGGCTCATTTCTGCCTCCCGATCTTCTTCCCGCGGTCTTTCGGCCGTGGAGTGTTCGTTTTTGCTTTCGGAGCGGAACATGTCCTTTTCGCTCCTTCTTCCTATTATAGTCTTCTCCTTCTTTTCCCGCAAGTTCATCTTGAATCCCCCCAACAAAAAGGATATAATGAATTGTTTCTCCGCCGGGAGCCCGGCGCCTCCGGGAAGAGTGCCCTTTCGGACGGCGGGCTTTCGCCGGCGGCATGGATATCTTTACGGAAAGGATTGCAAGATGCTCAAAAAGCTGCTTCAAAGTGTTCGCGAATTCAAAAAGCCGACGATCCTGACCCTGATCTTTATCACGGGCGAGGTCGTGATTGAAACGACCATCCCCTTCATAACCGCCAATCTGGTCAACAGCATCAAGGCCGGCGCTGATATCAGCCTGGTCTGGCGGACGGGGCTTTTGCTGGTGGTCATGGCGGTTCTCTCCCTCGCCTGCGGCAGCGTCGCGGGCTCGACCTGCGCCAAAGCCTCCGCCGGCTTTGCCCGCAACCTGCGGCATGATCTTTTTGCCCGGGTGCAGACCTTCGATTTTGAAAATATCGACAAGTTTTCCTCCTCCTCCCTGGTCACCCGGATGACCACGGACGTTGGCAATGTCCAGATCGCCTTCATGATGCTCATCCGTACGGCGGTCCGCTCCCCCCTGATGCTGATTTTCGCCGTGACCATGGCCTTCATCATGGGCGGGCGCCTGGCCCTGACCTTTGCCGTCGTGATCCCGATTCTGGGCGGCGGGCTTTTCCTGATTGCCCGGAAGGCCATGCCCGCCTTCCGCCGGGTGTTCCGCCGCTATGACAAGCTGAACGAGTCCATCGAGGAAAACGTGCAGGCCATGCGCGTCGTCAAGGGCTTCGCCCGTGAGGAATACGAAACGGACAAATTCGGCAAGGCGTCCGACAGCATTGCCCTGGATTTTACCAAAGCGGAGCGCATCGTGGCGCTGAATAACCCGATCATGCAGTTCTGCGTCTACTTTAATACGGTTTTCGTCCTGCTCGTCGGTGCCCGGACGATCATCACCACCCACGGCACGGCCCTGGATGTCGGCCAGATTTCCGCCATGCTGACCTATGGGATGCAGATTCTCATGAGCCTGATGATGCTTTCCTTTATCTATGTCATGCTGACCATGTCCGCCGAAAGCGTCAAGCGCATCTGCGAGGTGCTCGACACCGTCCCCGGCCTGAAGGAGAAGGAAAATCCCCTCCGCGAGGTAAAGGACGGATCGATCGTCTTTGATCACGTTTCCTTTAAATATTCCAAAACCGCAGAGCAGGACGCCCTGCATGACGTCACCCTCTCCATTCCCTCCGGATCCACCGTGGGCATCATCGGGGGTACCGGTTCGAGCAAATCCACCCTGGTCCAGCTGATTCCCCGCCTCTATGACGTAACCGCCGGTACCATCCGCGTGGGCGGCGAGGATGTGCGGGATTACGCCCTCCCCGTCCTGCGGGACGCGGTCGCCATGGTGCTGCAGAAAAACCAGCTTTTTGCCGGAACGGTGAAGGAAAACCTCCGCTGGGGAAAGCCGGACGCGACGGATGAGGAGATTGCCGAAGCCTGCCGCCTGGCCCAGGCGGAGGAATTCATCCTTTCCTTCCCCGATGGGTATGACGCCCGCATCGAGCAGGGCGGCAGCAACGTTTCCGGCGGCCAGAAGCAGCGCCTGTGCATCGCGCGGGCCCTGATCAAGCGCCCGAAAATCCTGATTCTGGATGACTCGACCTCCGCCGTGGATACCCGGACGGACGCGCTGATCCGCGAGGGCTTCCGCTCCTATATTCCCGAAACGACAAAGCTGATCATCGCCCAGCGCATCTCCTCCGTGCAGGACGCGGATCTGATCCTCGTTCTGGATCAGGGGCGCGTTACCGCCGTGGGAACCCATGAGGAGCTTCTGGCCTCCAGCCCGATCTATCGCGAGGTATACGACCAGCAAACCCACGGCGTCTCCGCCGATGAAGCGGAAGGAGGTGAGCCCGCGTGAGCCGTCCGCCTGTGAAAAAGCCGTCCCCCTCCCAGCTCCGCCGGGTCATCCGGCAGCTCTTCCGGTTCTATCCCCGGCTGATGCCGGCCATGATCGTCTGCATCCTGTTCTCCGCCATCGTGGCGACGATCCCCTCCATCCTGACCCAGAAGGTCATCGCCGCCATCGAGCAATGGTACCTGGTGGAAAACGGCTGGACGGAAGCCTCCCCGGAGATTCACCGGCTGATTCTTCTGCTTGTGACGCTCTATGTCCTTTCCCTGGCCGCCGTGACGGCCCATACCCAGATGGGTGCCTTCATAACCCAGGGTTTTCTGAACAAATTCCGCAAAATCATGTTCAGCGGCATGCAGCGCCTGCCCATCCGCTATTTTGACACCCATAAGTACGGGGACATCATGTCCTACTATACCAACGACATGGATGCCCTTCGCCAGCTGGTTTCCCAGACCATTCCCCAGTTTATCTCCTCCGGCACCATCGTCATTTCCGTAACCGTGCTGATGCTGTATTATTCCGTCTGGATGGCGCTCATCGTCGCGGTCGGCGTGGTGATCATGCTCCTGGTCAGCCGGAAGGTCGGCGGCGGAAGCGCCCGCTATTTCATCGCCCAGCAGAAGCAGACCGGCCAGGCCGAGGGCTTCGTGCAGGAAATGATGGCGGGCCAGAAGGTGGTCAAGGTCTTCAATCATGAGCAGCGCTGCCTGGAAGACTTCGACCGGATCAATGACGGGCTTTTTGATGTTTCCCGCCGGGCCCATGCCTACGCCAACATTCTGGGCCCCATTATCAATAATATCGGCAACATCCTCTATGTGGTCTGCGCGGTGGCGGGCGGGCTCTTCCTCCTCGGCGGCGTTCAGAACATCAGCCTCTCCGGCATGGCCTTTTCCATCTCGATCGTCATCCCCTTCCTGAATATGTGCCGCCAGTTTACCGGGAACGTAAACCAGCTTTCCCAGCAGGCCAACGCCATCGTCATGGCCATGGCCGGCGCCGCCCGGATCTTCGCCCTCATGGATGAGGCCCCGGAGACGGACGAGGGATATGTGACCCTGGTCAACGCCCGCGAGAAGGAAGACGGAACGCTTACGGAAACCCCGGAGCATACCGGCCTGTGGGCCTGGAAGCATCCGCATACCGATGGCAGCGGAACCACCTATACGCGCCTGCGGGGGGATGTGACCCTGGACCACGTGGACTTTGGTTACGAGCCGGGCAAGGACGTGCTGCACGATATTACCATCTACGCCCGTCCCGGCCAGAAGGTCGCCTTTGTCGGGGCCACCGGCGCCGGTAAAACCACCATCACCAACCTGATCAACCGTTTCTATGACATTGCCGACGGAAAAATCCGCTATGACGGCATCAACATTAACAAGATCAAAAAGGCGGATCTGCGCCGTTCCCTCGGCCTGGTGCTGCAGGAAACGAATCTCTTTACCGGCACCGTCATGGAAAACATCCGCTACGGCAAGCTGGACGCGACGGACGAGGAGTGTATCGCCGCGGCGAAGCTGGCCGGCGCCGATGATTTCATCGTCCGCCTGCCCTCCGGTTACCAGACGGAGCTGACCAACAACGGCGCCAACCTGTCCCAGGGCCAGCGCCAGCTGCTGGCCATCGCCCGGGCGGCCGTGGCCGATCCGCCGGTCATGATTCTCGATGAGGCCACCTCCTCCATCGATACCCGGACCGAGGCCATCGTCCAGCGCGGCATGGATCGGCTCATGCGGGGGCGCACGGTCTTTGTCATCGCCCATCGTCTCTCGACCGTCATGAATTCGGATGTTATCATGGTCCTCGATCACGGGCGGATCATCGAGCGCGGCACCCATGATAAGCTTATCGCCGATCGCGGCGTCTATTATCAGCTGTATACCGGCGCTTTTGAATTGGAGTGATTGGATTTTGACGTATTCCTTCTTTGCCTATCTTTCCCGCCTGCGGCTCATCTCCCGCTGGTCCCTCATGCGGAATACCCAGCCGGAAAACGACGCGGAGCATTCCCTCCAGGTGGCCATGATCGCCCATGCCATTGCCGTTCTCGGCCGGGATCGCTATGGCCGGGAGGTGAACCCGGAGCATGTCCTGTCCCTCGCCGTCTATCATGACGCCACCGAGGTCATGACCGGCGATCTTCCGACCCCCGTGAAATATCATTCCCAGGAGCTCCGGGGCGCCTATCGCCGGCTGGAGGATCTCTCCGCCGACCGGCTCCTGACCCTCCTGCCGGAGGAGATGAGGCCCGCCTTCGAACCTTATCTTCGCCAGGCCCCCGGCTACGATAAAACCATTGTCAAGGCCGCGGATAAGATCAGCGCCTATATCAAATGCCTGGAGGAGCAGCGGGCCGGCAACCGGGAATTTGATTACGCTTCCGAAAATATCCGGAAGACCCTGGAAAACCATCCCCTGCCGGAGGTGCAGGATTTCCTTCGGGACTTCCTCCCCGCCTTCGATATGACCCTGGACGAGCTGAACCATCCTTCTGTCTGAGCGGGGGCGAAGGCTCCGCTCCGGCGGCGCTCATCGCCGCCCCGCGGATTTCTCTCCCGCGTAATCCTTTTCGCAGCGAACCCGTGAAGTCCATTTCCCTGCGAATCGG